>JBDGSB010000109.1:0-13398 GCA_042217765.1 Haloarculaceae archaeon
GTCGTCTTGCCGTGGTCGACGTGGCCGACGAGGCCGATGTTCACCTCCGGTTGTCTGCTTGGGTTCGTCATCTGGAGAGTAATTGTAGAGTGAGTTCGCCCCGTGCGCGTGATAAGCCTATTGTTCTCGGACGACCGCGCGACCGGTTTTCGGCCTCGTGCGCGGTCGATCGCTACGGTAATTCACCACACGGACGGCCCCACCAATCGCGAGCCATCACAGGGAAGTATCCACCTCGCATAGGAGTCGAACGTGACGCTGACTCGCTCGTCGGTCGTACTGGTGGCAATCGTTCTGGGGTCGCTGCTGGGGCCGGGAGTCGCGACGGCGACCGTCGGCGATCATCACGCCGCAGTCACCGGCGGCCGCTACGCCACCGTCACTGGCGGCCGCCACGCCGCAGTCACCGGCGACATCCAGCTAACCGAACGACTCGCGCTGACACCGGCGAAACCGGGCGAGGTCGAGGCACGAATCGAATTCCGGATTCCGAATCGCGTGGTCTCGATGAACGCGCAACTGCCCGCATCAGCCACCGTCGTCGACACCTCCGGGTTCACCGCCAGCGGTGCACGCTACGAGTGGGACGGTCACACGGAACGGCCGACGATCACCGTCCGATACCCGGCCAACGAGACGACGGTGACGACCGGGCCGGGTTACGTACCCGCGGGAACGACCGGGCCGGACTACGCGAACCCGAAGACGACCGGTTCCGGCTACGCGACGGCGGGAACGTTGCGGACGGCGGTTGACGCGGACGTGGCCGCCGAACACGTCGGCTCGCCACGGACGGCGGCGACGGCCGAGACGGGACTGCTCTTCGCGGACGCGGGCGACTGGGCGCTGGTCTCCCGGCTGCCGGTGTCCGTCGGATTTCGCTACCGCGGCGATCCCGTCGGACTGTCCCGGTCGCTGGCGGTGGCCGGCGAGGGGGTGGCCGGCGAGCAGATCGCGTTTCTCGGCGACTACCGGACGGTGAACAGGACCGCCAACGGCCAGCGGTTCGAACTCGTGATTCCGGCGGCGGCGTCGATGCGCGAGTCGCCCTCGGACGTGCTCGATGCACTGGCGACGGCGTCGTCGTCGCTGACCGTCGGCGACCGCGACCGGAGGGTGCTCGCCGTCGCCGCGCCCGCGTCCGTCGACTGGGCCGTGCGCGGACTGCAGACCGGCGACGCCGACTTCTGGGTGCAGGCGTCCGAGTCGCTCAACCGGACCAACAGCGCGTGGTTCCACGAGTACGTCCACACCCGACAGGACTACACGCCGCGTGCGGGGACGCGGTGGTTCGTCGAGGGCGGAGCCACCTACTACGCGACGTTGCTGGCGCTGGAACACGACCGGATTCCCTTCGATCAGTTCCGGGCGTTTCTCGGCATCGGCCACAAGCAGTACGGCGACGCGGTACTCGCCGACCCGAGCAACTGGGAGGGCAACGGCAACTACTACAAAGGGGCGCTCGTCGCCGGCGACCTCGACCGGCAAATCCGCCTGTCGACCGACCACGCAAGCACCTTCCAGACCGTCTTCCGGTCGATGAACGAACACGACGGGAACCTCTCGCAGTCGGACTTCCTGGCCGACGTGAACGACGCCGGCGGATCGCAGGTCGCCGGGTTGGCTCGAACCTACACCGAGACGGACGGCGTGCCCGACACGTGGGACCGCGAGGCGCACACGAAGGCCTTCGGCGACCTGCCGGCCCGGTTGCGCTACGGCTTCGCGACGGGCGACGCGTTCGCGGTAAGCGGCTCCTACCGCAACGAGACGCTAGCTGACGGGGGACCGATCGCGGTCGCCCCCGGCGAACGGCTGACGATCCGGACTCGCGTCGCGAACGTCGGCGGCACCGCCAGTTCCTACAACGCCTCACTGTGGCTCGACGACCGACTGCTCGCCGCGCCGACGGGCACCGTCGACCCCGGCGAGACGCACGTCTTCGCCACGAACCACACGTTCGAACGGACGGGCAGCTACACGCTCCGGACCGGGACCGAGACGGTCGACGTCCGCGTGGTCGACCCGGCGGCGGCGAGTGTCACCGACGTGGCCGTCGACCGCGCGACGCTCCCTGAGCCGGGAACCGTCCGCGTGACCGCGTCGGTCCGCAACGACGCGTCGATTCCCGCGCTGGCCTCGGTCACGTTCACGCTCGACGGCCAGCACCTGCGAACCCGGGACGTCCCGGTCGCGCCCGGCGGGACGCGGACCGTCACGGCGAACGTGACGCTCTCGACGTCGGGGACCTACGCCGTGGGCGTCGTCAACGCCGGCACGCGGACCGTGACCGTCGCGGCGACGTCGACCGACAAACCGATGACGACGACGTCCCGCGCCGTCACGACCGGGGCGACGACCCCGACCGGCGGCGACGCGACTCCGACGCGGGGGCCGGGCTTCGGCGTCGGCCTCGCGCTGGTCGCGCTCCTCTCGGTCGCGGCCGTCCTCGCGAAGCGGCAGGGGTGACCCGACCGGCGGCCGTCACTCCGCCAGCGGTTCGACGAGTTCGACGACGTAGCCGTCGGGATCGGTGACGAACGCCGCGCGCGCGTCGGCCGGTTCGATCACGGTCGGCTCCGCGACAACCTCGGCGTTCGTCTCCTCGCGGACCCGCTCGAACGCGGCGTCGCAGTCCTCGACGCCGACCGCCACGTGGTCCATCGCCGAACGGTCCGGATCGACCACGTCCGCCCGGTCGGGATCGTGTCGCAACTGGAGTTGTCCGTACCGGCCGCCGACGTAGACGTTCTCGACGCCGTCCATCTCGAAACTGAACTGTCGCCGTAGATCGAGCGTCGTGTAGAAGTCCACGCTGGCCGCGACGTCGCTCACCCAGAGCGCGGTGTGGATGACGTCCATGTGCGGGAGTGGCCGGGTCGACACATGAAGGCTCCGAAGACCCGTGCCTGCGGGACGGCTCGGTGATGGCCGTCGCGGACGAGCCGACGAACCCAAAGCGGTTCGTACCGCCGTCGCCAACGGTCGTCCATGCCGACCGCCACGAATCGAGGCGTCGACCTCTACTACGAGACCGCGGGCGACGGCGAGACGGTCGCGTTCGTCAACCCCGTCGGCTACGGCGGGTGGCTGTGGGGGTGGCAACACGCCGCACTCGCGGGCCCCTACGAGACGCTAGTGTGGGACCTTCGAGGGACGGGCCGGTCGGACGCGCCGCCGGGGCCCTACGACGTGGCGACCCTGGCGGCGGACCTCGAAGCGGTGCTGGCCGACCGCGGCGTCGCCGACATCCACCTCGTCGGCGCTGGACTGGGCGGCATGGTCGCGCTGGCGTACGCGCGCCGGTGGGGCCGGGCGCGAACGCTGACGCTGTTCGGGACCGCTACCAGCGGCGACGACGTCCGAACGCTAGCGGCGCTGTTCGCCTCGCCGGACGACCCGCAAGCGCTCCGGGCGTCGCTCGCCCCGGCGTTCGCGGCCGACCTCGACGCCCATCCCGACATCGTCGACGACGTCGTCTCGTGGCGGCGCGACGACGACGCCGGCCGCGAGGGCTGGGACGCCCAGGCCGCCGCGATGCGAGCGTTCGACGCGACCGACTGGTGCTACGAGGTGACGCTACCCGCCCTGGTCGTCCACGGCGTCGACGACGAGGTCGTGCCCGCCGACGCGGGCGCGCGACTGGCCGAGAACCTTCCCCGCGGCGAGTACCAGCCCGTCGAGGCGGGACACCTCTGCTTCATCGAGCGCGCGGCCGCCGTGAACGACGCGCTCGTGGGGTTTCTGGACGACGCGAGCGCGGATCGACGCGGGCGGTGACCAAAGTCGTCAGTCGGACGAACCCGCCTCCGTCTCGAACGCTAGCGTCACGACGTTGCCACGGGGGTCCCTGGCGTCGAACGCGATGGAGCCGCCGACGGCCGAGACGCACCAGTAGGTGAGCCAGAGGCCGACGCCGCTGCCGTGCTGTAGCGGGTCCTCCGTCCCCGTTTCCAGGACCTTCTGCTCCATCGCCGGAATCTCGGGACCGTCGTCGGCGACCCGGACGCGGACGCGCTGGTCGTCGGCATCGACGCGGACCCGCACCCACGGCTCGGCCGCGTCGTTGTGTTCGATGGCGTTCTCGACGAGGTTGGACACTGCGATCTCGAACAGCTGGGGTCGGGGAGGGCCACCTCGACGGTCGGCGGCCGCTCGCACTCGACGGTCGCGTCCGGGTGATCGCGTCGAAAGCGCTCGACGACGTCGTCGAGGCGGTCCCCGACGTCGACGGCGATCCGTTCGGAGGTGGCGTAGTCGTCGAACCGGACGACCGTCCGGGTCTTCTCGCTCAGGTCGAGGACCTTCTCGGTGGTGTCGACGATGCGCTCGAGGCCTTCGTCGGCCTGGTCGGTCGTGGCCGTCTCCCGTAGCTGGCGCGCCCAGCTCTCGATGACGTTCATGTCGTTGCGGAGGTTGTGCCGGAGGACGCGCTGGGCCACTTCGAGGCGCTGTTCGTACCTGGTTCGGTCGGTGACGTCCCGCAGCGCGAGGACGTTGCCGACGCGTTCGCCCTCGGCGTCGGTCAGCGACGACGCCTCCACGTCGTAGGCCCGCTGGCGACCGTCGACGGTCGCCGTGATCGTCTGCCCGTCGACGTTGGCGAGTGCAGCGTCGGCCGACTCGTCGTCGGCACGCCGGAGGTCGGTGACGTGGCGGCCGGTCGTCGGCGTCGGATCGAGCACCGCCCTGGCGACGGCGTTGGCGTGGTCGACCCGGCCGTCGGTGTCGAGGACGACCAGTCCGTCCCCCATGTCCTCGAGGAGGCGCTGGCGTGCGATTGGCGTCCGCTGCAGGAGGTCGAACTGAAAGAGTGCGGCCCCGAACAGCACGCCGGTGACGACGAAGGCGAACGGCGTCGGATCGACCGGCGGAAGCGACGCCCAGGAGACGCGCACGGTGAAGGCAATGTTGCCGAGAAACGGCGGCAGCGCGCCCAGAATGAGCAAGCCGGTCTGTCGCCGGTAGATCGGCGACGCGTGCGAGAACATGGCGAACAGGAATCCGATGCCGACGGCGACCAGCAGGTACGAGTACGCGATGTGGACGTAGTAGCCGGGGCTGAACGCGAGGGTCACGACGGGCGAGGTGGCCGCGTCGAACACGGCCGCGTGCCAGACGAAGCCGTGCCACTGGTTCGTGAGCGCCAACAGCGCGAACACCGCCGGGTCGAGTACGAGCAGCACGCGCCGGCCCGGCGTGAGCCAGTCGTCGCGCCGAGTGTAGCGAACCGTGAACAGGAACCACAGCGTCGGAACGAGTCCGCCGATGGCGAGAGCGACGCGCTGCCAGAGGAGTTGTCCCGCCCGGTTCGTGAACCCGAGTTGGATCGCGTAGGCGAGCGACCACCCGGCCAGCGCGAGCATGAGGGCGGTAAACGGCTGCGCGCCGTGTTCGTCGCGGTGTTGCCAGGCCTGGACGGCGACCACGACCGAACTGCCCGCGGCCGCGAACGCCAACGCGGAATACAGTTCCAGGTGCCAGGCCATCGACCTTGCTACAGAAGACGGGTACAAATAGTTAGGGCCGAGGTCCGAACACCTCCCGGACGATTTCGACCATCGTGGTGAGGCGGCTGCCGCGTTCGAACCCGAGTGTGCGACCGTCGCGTTCACACGGCGACGATAGCGTCGTCGAGACCGGCAACGCTCCGGACGAGCGACACGCATTTGTGGGGGCAACGTGTGGGATACGATGATGAGCCGGACGCGACTCGCACTGCTGGATGCTTCCCACGAGGGATCACAAACCCGGCGGAACTTCCGCCGCGAACTGGACGCCGACCTCGTGGAGTTCGGCTGTCAGTCTGGCGACCTCCCCGAGACGTTCGCGTTCGACGGCGCGGTCGTCACCGGGTCGCGCGCCTCCGTCTACTGGGACGAACCCTGGATCGCCGAGACGAAGGCGTGGGTCGCCGACGCCGTCGACGCCGGCCTGCCGTTTCTGGGCGTCTGCTGGGGCCATCAACTGCTCGCGGACGTCCTCGGCGGCGAGGTCGAGCACATGGGCGAGTACGAGATCGGCTACCGGACCGTCCGCCAGGCCGCCGACACCCGGCTGTTCGACGGCATCGACGAGGCGTTCACCGTCTTCGTGACCCACCAGGACCGCGTGACCGAACTCCCGCCCGGGGCCACGAAGATCGCCGCGAACGAGTACGGCGTCCACGGCTTCCGGAAGGGCCGCGTCTTCGCGGTGCAGTTTCACCCCGAGTACGACACCGAAACCGCCGAGACCGTCGCCTCCGGCAAGGACCTGCCCGACCCGAAGATGCGACGCGTGCTCGACGGCATCACCGAGGAGAACTACCGAGCGTCCTGTGAGGCCAAACGGCTGTTCGACAACTTCCTCGAGTACGTCGACGAAACTTCCGCCGACGTCCCTGCGAATCGGGGAACCAGTGCGGCCGCCGACGACTGACCGATCCCGACGCAGACCCTGCAGATACCACTTCACTCCTCTCCTCTGTGAACGCGTATTAGTCGGACGTCCGGACGCGGTTCGATTCGTCCGCTTCGACCGTTTGGCCGCCGTCGAGCGTGCGTTTTCGCCGTCGTGGGGGTTTATTGCGCATTGATACCACAGTGGTAGGTATCGAACCGTGTACAATGGCACCACGAGTCAACTACAGCGGCCTCGTCATCGCCGGAATCGGGTTCTTTCTCACGCGATTCACGGTCACGCTCGCCATCTATCAGGACCCGATTCGGTTCTACCTGGCGGGCGTCGTGCCGCTGGCGCTGGGACTCGGACTGGCGGCGTTCGGCGTGGCGCTGGCCGTCGCCGACGTCGAGACGCCCATGGTCCGGACGACCGCCGTCTGGTGTGTCGTCGGTGCCGGAACGATGCTCGTGCTGGTCGTGCTCACGCTGTTCGGGTCGACGACGGGCGGTGCGGTGGATCTCGCGACCGTCCGGTCGCGGGCCTACCTCTCGAACTTCCTCATCGGCGGGAGCGTCGGCGGGACGCTGACCGGCCTGTACGCGTCGCGCAACCGCAACCAGCGCGCCGAACTCCGCCAGCAGACGAACCGGCTCGAAGTACTGCACCGACTGCTCCGCCACGAGATACTCAACTCGCTGACCGCGATCCGGGGCTACGCGGCGCTTCGTCGCAGTAGTGACCGCGACCCGCGAACCGTCGTCGAGAACCACACCGAGGCCATCGAACGGACCGTCGAGGAAGTGAAGTACCTGACGAGAGACGCGGCGACGAACGCGACGTCGGTCGGTCCCGTCGAGATGGAAACGACGCTCGACGAGAGCGTCGCGACCGTTCGCGATCGGTACCCGGACGCCACCGTCTCCGTCGAATCCGTTCCCGAGGACGCCGTCGTGATCGCCAACGAACGGCTGGCGCACGCGTTCGCACACCTGCTCGAAAACGGTATCGTCCACGCCGCGAGCGACGCCCCCGAGATCGACGTCGCCGTGACGACGACGCCGACGAGCGTTCGCGTCGCCGTACGCGACGAGGGGCCGGGGCTGCCCGACCGCCAGCGCGACCTCCTCGAATCCGGGACCGTCCGGACGTACGACGATCCGGGGACCGGATTCGGGCTGAACATCGTTCGCCTGCTCGTCGAGAGCTATCGCGGGTCCATCGAGACTGCCGTCGACGACGACGGGACGACCGTCACGGTCGTCCTGGCGCGTGCGGAGGCCGACGAGACCGGATTGCGCCCGAACCCGACCGGACTGGCGGGCGTCCAGCCAGACCGGTCTCATCTCGTCGTCACCCTCGGTGCGGCAGTACTCGCGGGTGCCGTCTACGGCCTCGTTGCGAACCTCCTCGGCGGATCGATCGGCTCCATCGGGGTCTTCTACGGGCTCCAGCACCCGGTCGTCGGCTGGATTACCCACGAGTTCCACAGCGTCGTCTTCGGGTTCGCGTTCGCCGGTCTCGTTTCGGTGGCCCCGGTCCGCTACCGCGACCGGGTGTCGGCTCTCGTGACGATCGGCCTCGGGTGGGGGCTAGTGCTCTGGCTGTTCGCGGCCGGCGTCGTCTCGCCGATCTGGCTGCGATTGCTCGGCATTCCGGCCACGATTCCCAGCCTCTCGACTTCTCTGCTAGTGACGCACGTCGCGTGGGGCGTCTCGCTGGGGTTGCTCACCGCGTGGGGGAACGCCCACGTCACGCCGCGACTGCGCCGATATCTCGACCGGGCGTGATGGCGTTTGTTGTGATCGTGTTTGTTGTGACTATGTACCGGTGGCTCGCCGATCGTGGCTGGCGAGCGCTTTTATCGGATGCGGTCCCAGTTGCGCGTATGCTCGATTACCTCGACCGCGAGGCCGACCTCGACGCCGAGGAACGGCTGATTCGCGACACCGCCCGGGAGTTCGTCGACGAACGGGTGCGACCGGACATCGGCGACCACTTCGAGGCCGGCACCTTCCCGGAGTCGCTCGTCGCCGAGATGGCCGAACTGGACTTCTACGCCCCGAACCTCGACGGCTACGGCCTGCCGAACGTCGGCGAACGCGCCTACGGGCTAGTGATGCAGGAACTAGAGGCCGGCGACAGCGCCGTCCGCTCGATGGCCAGCGTCCAGGGCGCGCTCGTGATGTACCCGATTCACGCCTACGGCTCGAAATTCCAGAAAGAGCGGTGGCTGCCAGCGCTCGCCGACGGCGACGCAGTCGGGTGTTTCGGCCTGACCGAACCCGACCACGGCTCCAACCCCGCGGGCATGGACACGTACGCCGAGCGCGACGGCGACGGCTATCGCCTGACCGGCACCAAGACCTGGATCACCAACGCGCCCCTCGCCGACGTCGCGGTGGTGTGGGCGCGCGACCGGTCGACCGCCGACGATCCGGTCCGGGGCTTTCTCGTCGAAACCGACCGCGACGGCGTCACGGCCGGCGAAATCGAGGGGAAGTTGTCGATGCGCGCCTCGAGCACCGGCGAGCTATCCCTGCAAGACGTCTTCGTGCCCGAAAAAGCGGTCCTTCCCGGCGTCGAGGGCATGAAGGGGCCGCTGTCGTGTCTCACCCAGGCCCGTTACGGCATCGCCTGGGGTGCGGTGGGTGCCGCACGGGACTGCTTCGAGGCCGCTCGCGAGTACGCCACCGACCGCGAGCAGTTCGGCGGCCCAATTGCCCGCTTTCAGCTCCAGCAGGAGAACCTGGCCGAGATGGCGACCGATATCACGACCGCACAGGGGCTGGTCTACCGCCTGGCCGAACTCAAAGAACGCGGCGACTTGCGCCCCCAGCAGGTGTCGATGGCCAAACGCCACAACGCCCGGGTCGCCCGCGAGACCGCCCGCACCGCCCGCGAGATGCTGGGCGCGAACGGCATCACCATCGACTACCCGCCCATGCGCCACCTCGCCAACATGGAGACCGTCACCACCTACGAGGGCACCCACGACATTCACACGCTGATTCTTGGGCAGGACTTGACCGGCATTTCGGCCTTCGAGTAGCAGGACTTGACCGGCATTTCGGCCGTCGAGCAGTCGGCCTCACCCGCCGAAGCCGCGTTCTTTCGCGGCGTCGAGGACGTCCCGGACGCCCTCGCCGACCTCGCCGTCGTCGGGTGCGGGGTCGTAGCCGTCGAACACCTCGTGGACGGTCCCGATGCTCTCCGAGAGGGAATCGAGGTTGTAGCCGCCTTCGAGGACGAATCCGAGACCGGCCTCGACGCGCTCGGTCAGCGCCCGGAGGCGGGCGGCCATCGCGCCGTAGCCGTCGTTTGACACCCGCATCCGCGAGATGGGGTCGTACTCGTGGGCGTCGAAGCCCGCGCTGACCAGCAGGAGGTCGGGATCGTACGCCGACAGCGTGGGCTCGATCACCTCGTCGACGGCCGCGAGGTACGACGCGTCGGTACTGCCCGGCGGCAGTGGGAGGTTCAGCGTCCGCCCCTCGCCCGCTCCCGCGCCGGTTTCGTTTCCGTCGCCGGTGCCGGGGTACAGTCCCTGCTCGTGCAGGGAGACGTAGAAGACGTCACCGCGGTCGTAGAAGATGTCCTGCGTGCCGTTGCCGTGGTGGACGTCCCAGTCGACGATGGCGACCCGGTCGGCGGTCGGGGACGCGTCGGCGGCCCCTTCCTCGGCGTCACCACCGTGGTCGTCTCCGAGAGCGGCCCGTGCGGCGACGGCGACGTTGTTGAAAAAGCAAAACCCCATCGCGTCGTCGGCGACGGCGTGATGGCCGGGCGGTCGCCCGAGCGCGAACGGCGTCTCGCGGCCGTCGGCACCCGAAAGCGCCGACTCGGCGGCCCACCGTGCGATGCCCGCGCTGGCGAGTGCGGCGTCCCAGGTCGCCTCGACGGCGACGGTGTCGGCGTCCCACTCGCCGCCGCCGGCCGCACAGAACGACCGGACCTCCTCGACGTACTCGTCGTCGTGGACCGCCTCGATGGCGTCGACCGACGCCGAATCGGGGGCGACGTACTCGACGCCGTGGCGAGTCGACAGGCCGCGTCGAATCGCCCGCAGGCGGTCGGGGTTCTCCGGGTGTCGGTGTCCGGTGTCGTGGTCGAGACAGACCTCCCGGTAGCCGAACCTCATTCGAAGTACTGTTTCAGTTCGAAGTACGCCTCGACGTCCTCGGCTTTCACCGTTCGCCTGTCCGCGTGGCGCGCCAGCGTCGCCGCGGCGGCCGCGACGTCGTCCCCGTAGGTCTCGAGTTGCGCCGCCAGCGCCACCCGGGCGTCCATCGCGACGCGGTAGTCGTCGATGTCCAGCCGTGCGATGCGGTCGACGGGCGCGATGGGAAGTTCGAGGGCGTCCTTGTCCGGGACCGTCTCGACGCCGAAGTCGCTCGCCATCAGCGTCTTCCGGCCGTCGGCCGTCGCGACCTCGGCGGCGTCGGCGGCCAGCTCCGCTCCCCGGTGCTGGATGCGACGGGCCAGTTCCTCGGCGGCCCCGGCACTCACGCGCAGGTCGCCGGCGTTGCGTCGAATGAGAGAATCGACCGGGGCGAACGGTAACTCGACGCTCATACCACATACGGTGGCTGTAACGGTCTTAAGGGTTTCCGATGGCGGGCGTGCGTTCCGGGCAACCGCGGCGGAACGACGACGGAGGCGGTCGCGGGTCGCCTAGAACACGTCCTCGGCGTCGAGGACGTCCTCGCGCATCGTCCCGCGAACGGTGACCTCCTGGCCGAGTTGTAGCGATTCGTCGGTTTCGACGGTGACCGTCTCCTGGCCGTCGTCGACGATTGCGGGGCTGCCGGTCTGAACGACGGTCCCGGTGAACTCGACGACGTCGCCGGCGGCCGTGGCACCCACCGTAGCGCTGCCGCCCGACGACGCGCCACGCTCGCCGGACGTGTTCTCGTTTCCGGCGGCGTCGCCAGTCGCTCCGTCGTCGCCGGTGGCGTTCCGGTCGCCGTTCGCGAACGCGCCCAGTCCTGTAGTGGCGTCGGCGTCGCCACCGGCGTCGCCAGCGTCGGCCGTCGAGTCGTCGAGGACCACGACCGTCGCGCGCCATCCCGCCGAGGCTTCGATGTCGTCCTGCCAGCCGTCCTGGATTTCGGCGGCGGCGATGAACACCTCGTCGCCCGGCGCGACGTCGGTGTCCGCTTTTGGTCCCCAGAGCGCGACCCGAACGTCGCCGGAGTCGTCCTGGATACGGACGTTGCGGACCTGCCCCTCCGAGCCGTCGTCGCGGTCGAAGGTCCGTTTTGGGTCCGTCGAACGGACGACGCCGCCGATGTCGGCCGTCTCGCCGAGTTCGAGGTCGCCGATCGGTTTCGTGTCGGGCACGAAGTCGACGGCCTCCTCGACGGCCTCGATCGCGCCGTGATCGCCGACGTGGAGTTCGAGGTCGCCGTCGCGTTCGCGGACGTAGCCGTCGACCACTTCGACGGCCGCTCCCGAGTCGAGTTCCGTCGCGCGGTCGGCGCGGTCGTCCCACATCGTCACCCGAATGCGTCCGGTCTCGTCGCCCAGCAGGAGGTTCGAGACGCGTCCCTCCGAGCCGTCGTCGCGGTCGAAGGTCCGCACCTCGTCGGTGTCGAGCACGATACCCCGCACGTCGACGTCGGACTGGCCCATCGACAGCGACTCGATGGTCGCCGTGTCGCCGGGCTGGACGTCGATTTCGACGTCGTCGTCCGGTTCGGCCTTCTCGACGCTGACTTCGACGCCGTTGTAGCCGTCCTTCGGTCGTCCCTTCACGCGTAGGACCTGGCCGACTTCGAGGTCGCCGTCGGTGACCGACTGGGCCTGTTCGTCCCAGAACGCCAGCCGTACCGTGCCGGTCTCGTCGCCCGCTTCGACGTTGACGACCCGGCCGTCCTCGTCGGCGTCCTCGCGCTCGAACGTCCGGAGATCGCCGATCGACAGCACCTTCGCGAGGAACTTCACCTCGTCCATGCCCGGTTCGACGTCCGCGACGGTGTCGACCTCACCCTCCTGGAGTTCGTGCGCGATGAGCATCGCCGCTGTCTCCTCGTCGGCCAACCCGCCCATCTGTTCGACCTTCTGCTCGACGGCCTCGCGGAATTCCGCCTCGGAAACGTCGGTGTCGAGGTCCGCGTAGACGTCCTCTATCGCGCCCATAATTCTAGACAGTGGCTGGGTTCCTCGCCGCTTAAGCGTTGTCGTTGGGCGATCGCTACGATTCCGGCGTGCGATTTCGTCTCCGTCCCGGCGTGCGATTTCGTCTCCGTCCCGTACAGTGTCGCCGTCGTATCCGCGTCCGATCTCGCCATCGCATTCACGCCCGACACTGGCGCGGTATCACTCTTAAACGTCGGGTCACGAATCCGGTCGCAACACGGTGGTGACGTGCTCGCCCCGGTGGCGGACCTCGACTTCGGCCGGCAGACCACCGTCGAAGGCGACCGTCGCCCGATAATCGAGTTCGACGATACACTGGGCGCAGGCGAGGGTCTCCCCGTCTTCGGTGTGCGTGTACGTTTCGACGGCGACCGTCAGCCGTCCCGTCTCGGAGTCGTACGTTGCGGCCTGCAGGCGAACGCGCTTGCAGGTGTCACTGCCCCATATCGTCCCCTCGATGTCGACGCGACGCTCCCCGAACGTGATCGTCGCCTCGTCGATCCGCTGGCCACAGCCGCCTTCGAGCAGCGTGAACGACCGGTCGGTGATCGTCGGAACTGCCTCGCCGGTCGTCTCGGAGGTGGGCGAGGCGTCCGTCGAGAACTCATCGGTCGTCTCGGCCGTTTCGGGGCCGTCCCCGACACACCCGGCGAGCGCGAGCGCGCCCGCGACCGGGCCGGCCCGGAGGAACGACCGACGCTCGGCCGCCGACGGACAAGGGCCTTGTGTAGCCTCAAATTGCGCTTTGACAGTGGCCACGCCACCCGTCGCCGGTCGGTCTGGCAATCGTAACCCATTTAGTGTACACACGGGTAGAGACGTGTGAGTCCGGGTAGGGTAGTGGACTATCCTCTTGGCTTGCGGAGCCAGGGACCG
>JBDGSB010000030.1:0-12855 GCA_042217765.1 Haloarculaceae archaeon
CAAACGGGTCGTGGTGTCGCGATTCAGCTAAATTCGGTGTAGTCCCGACTTCCACGCTAGAGATTC
Organism: Haloarculaceae archaeon; assembly: GCA_042217765.1. Taxonomy (GTDB): domain Archaea; phylum Halobacteriota; class Halobacteria; order Halobacteriales; family Haloarculaceae; genus JARUKX01. The sequence goes on from JBDGSB010000030.1 coordinate 67, forward strand.
GCTATATCGATATCGAGTTTATCAGTGGCGGACTGTTGTCCGAACTCGACCATCAGACACGTTCACGGATAGCAAAACGGAAGGTGGAGGCCTTCGAACGCCGACGAGATGTCACTACGAACACCCCCGTTGCGCGACGTTCACGAGGCCAACGGCGCGGACTTCACGGACTTTGGCGGCTGGGAGATGCCCGTCGAGTTCGAGGGCATCCAGGCCGAACACGAAGCCGTCCGTGAGGCGGTGGGCCGGTTCGACGTCAGCCACATGAGCGAGCTGGTGTTTTCCGGCCCCGACAGCGAGGAACTGGTCCAGCGCCTCTCGACGAACGACGTGCGCATCGTCGAGGCGGGGCCGAACCTCGTATACTCGATGTTCACCGACGAGGAGGGGATCATCCTCGACGACGTGATGATCTATCACCTGCCGGACGGCATCGACGGCGACTGGATGGTCGTTCCCAACGCCGGCCACGACGAGTGGATCCACGACTGGGCCGTCGAGTACCGCGAGGAGTTCGGTCTCGACGCGACCGTCGAGAACCGCACCGACGACTACGCGATGTTCGCCGTCCAGGGCCCGGACGCCGACGACGCCGTCGGTCCGGCCACGGACGCGCCAGTCGCACGACTCGACCACCTCGAATCGCTCGTCGGGACCATCGCCGGCACGGAGTGTCTGGTCTCCGCGTCGGGCTACACCGGCGAGGGCGGCTACGAGATCATGTGCGACTGGGACGACGCCGAGGCCGTCTGGTCGGCACTCGACGCGACCGACTGCGGGCTCGGTGCGCGCGATACGCTCCGGTTAGAGATGGGCTTTCTCCTGTCGGGCAACGACTTCGACTACGAGGACGAGCCGCGAAATCCCTACGAGACCGGCATGGGTCGGTTCATCGTCAAGCTCGATACGCCCTTCGTGGGCCGGGACGCACTCGAAGCGGTCTTCGAGCAGGGCGTCGACGAGAAACTCGTCGGCATCGAGATGGTCGACCGCGGCATCCCGCGACAGGGCTACACCGTCGAGACCGTCGCCGGCAAGGAGATCGGCCACGTCACGAGCGGCACCATGAGCCCGACGCTGGGCCACGGCATCGCGCTGGCGTATCTCGACGAGGCCTACGCCGATCCCGACACGTCCGTCCGCGTCTCGATTCGCGGCGAACCAAAGAAGGCAACTACCACCAGCACACCATTCATCTAACAATGAGTTACGACATCCCCGACGACTGCAAGTATCAGGACAGCCACGAGTGGGTCCGCGTCGACGGCGACACCGCCACGATCGGCGTCTCGGACTTCGCACAGGACGAACTCGGCGACATCGTCTTCGTCGACCTCCCCGGCGAGGGCGAGGAGATCACTAGAGGCGAAGACTTCGGCGTCGTCGAGTCCATCAAGGCCGTATCGGACGTCTACGCGCCCGTATCCGGCACCGTCACGGCCGTCAACGAGACCGTCATGGACGAACCCGAACTGCTCAACGAGGACCCCTACGGCGACGGTTGGCTCCTCGAGGTCGAACTCGCCGACGAGAGCGAACTCGAAGACCTCATGGACGCCGACGCCTACGAGGAGCAACTCGGCTGACGTCCTCCCGCGCCGAACGAGGCGTTCGCCTCGAATTTCCGTACTTCGCGAGTCCGCCAGTACGACGCTTCGAATCGGACGAGCGACGGCCAGAGATCCGCCGAGTGGTTCGTGGACGACTCGCGTTGCGACGGATCGGGAGTATCATAAACCATCGGCTGCAAGGTTCGGAAGTGAAGTCTTCAGCACCGCGTAGCTTTCCACAAATTCTAAACTATGACAGGCAGTGACACTCACGGCAGCCCCTACACGCCCCACACCCCCGACGACGTCGACGCGATGCTCGACGCGGTCGGGGTAGCAAGCGAGCAGGAGCTGTTCGACATTCCAGACGCAGTCCGGTACGACGACGAGTTCGGTATCGAATCGCGAAGCGAACAGGAGATCCGCCGGGAGGTCGCCACGACCCTCGACGCCAACGACGACCTCGTGGAGTTTCTCGGCCGGGGACACTACGCACACTACGTCCCGTCGATGGTCGAGGAACTGTCGGTTCGATCGGAGTTCATGACCTCCTACACGCAGTACCAGCCCGAGATCGCCCAGGGTTTCCTGCAGGCGCTGTTCGAGTACCAGTCGATGCTGTCGGAACTGACTGGCCTCGGCGTGGTCAACTGTTCGTTGTACGACGCCGCGACCGCCCTGGGGGAGGCCGCGACGCTCTCACAGCGGGTCCGGGCGACCTCCGGCGACCGGGTGCTCGTCCCGGAACTGCTCCGGCGGGGCAAACGCGAGACGCTAGCGAACTACGCCGACGGCCCGGGCATCGTCGTCGACACGTACCCGATGGACGACGGCAACGTCGACGTGGAGGGACTGCGGGCGGCCGTCGACGACGACGTATCGATGATCTACGCCGAGAATCCGACGGTACGGGGAACCATCGAGGAACGGGCCGCCGCGGTGGGCGAGATCGCCGACAACAACGACGCGCTGTTCGTCCTGGGGAGCGACCCCGTCGCGCTCTCGCTGCTAGAGCGGCCGGCCGACGTCGGGGCCGACGTGGTCGTCGGCGAGTCCGCCATGCTCGGACTCGGCACCGCCTACGGCATGGACACGGGCATCTTCGCCACCCGCGAGGACTACCTCCGGCAAGTGCCAGGCCGGCTGGTCGGGGCCAGCGAGGACGAGAACGGCGACCGGGCGTACACCCTGACGTTGCAGACGCGCGAACAGCACATCCGCCGCGAACGCGCCACGAGCAACATCTGCACCAACCAGGCGTGGCTCGCGCTCCGGACGGCGATGCACGTCGCCTCGCTGGGGGCGGACGGCATGGCCGACCTGGCGAAACGCTGCGTCCGGCTCCCCACGGAACTGGCCGAACGCGTCGACGACCTCGACGGTATCGACGCGCCCGTCCACGACCGGCATCACTTCCGGGAGTTCGTCGCCCGCACCGACCGCTCGGCCCACGCCGTCGCCGCCGACCTCGAAGACCGCGGACTCGCCATCCACGCGCTCGACGACGACCTCGTCCAACTGTGCGTGACCGACGTGAACGAACACGCGACCGACGACCTCGTGTCGGCGCTTGCGGAGGTGGTCGCATGAGGGGCGAGGCGCTACGGGCCTCGATGAGGGGCGAGGCGCTACGGGCCTCGATGAGGGGCGAGGCGCTACGGGCCTCGATGCCCCGAATGCGAGTACGCCAGCGCGTCGCGCTGGAGGTGGTCGCATGATCTACGACCAGGCGCAGTGGTCGCGCGAGGACGAGCACGTCCACGAACCGCTGTTGAACGAGAAGGCGACGAAGGAGGTCGACGTCGACGACGGGCCGCTGCCGGCCGACCTCACCCGCGATTCCCTGGAGTTGCCAGAACTCAGTGAGCCGGAGCTGGCCCGCCACTACACGCGGCTGTCCCAGATGAACTACGGCGTCGAGAGCGGCCCGTTCCCGCTGGGCAGTTGTACGATGAAGTACAATCCCAAGTTCATCGATCAGGTGGTCGCCGATCCCGCCGCGGCGGTTCATCCCGCCCGTTCGGCCGAGTCCGTCCAGGGGACCCTCGAGATCATGGCGACCCTGCAGGACTATCTGGGTCGCATCGGCGGCATGGACGCGGTGACCCTTCAGCCGCCGGCGGGCGCGGCCGGCGAGTTCACCGGCATCTCCATCGCCCGGGCGTACCACCGCGCCAACGACGACGAACGGTCGGAGGTCATCGTTCCCGACAGCGCCCACGGCACCAACTTCGCCACCGCGGCGATGGCCGGCTACGACGTCGTGGAACTGCCCAGCGGCGAGGACGGCCGCGTCCACCACGAGGCCCTCGAGGAGGCGGTGGGCGAGGACACCGCGGCGCTGATGCTCACGAATCCGAATACGCTCGGGCTGTTCGAACGCGAGATCGAGGACGTCGCCGAGACCGTCCACGACGTCGGCGGACTGGTCTACTACGACGGGGCGAACCTCAACGCCCTGCTCGGGCAGGCCCGACCCGGCGACATGGGTTTCGACATCATGCACTTCAACCTCCACAAGACGTTCGCCGTTCCCCACGGCGGCGGCGGCCCCGGTGCCGGCCCCGTCGGCGTCACGGAGGACCTGGCGCAGTTCCTGCCCGAACCGCACGTCCGCGAGACCGACGACGGCGAGTACGAACGCTACGAGCCCGCAGAAACGATCGGCAAGGTCCACGGCTTCCACGGCAACTGGCTCAACCTCCTGCGCGGGTTCGCCTACATCGCCCGCCTGGGTGACGACGGACTGGAAGACACCTCCGCGAAGGCGGTACTCAACGCCAACTACCTCGCCAGCCAGATCGACCTCGAAATCCCCTATCGGCCGTTCCACCACGAATTCGTCGCCAGCGCGAACGACCTCGACGCGGCGGACTTCGCGAAACGGATGCTCGATTACGGCGTCCACCCGCCGACGACGAAGTGGCCGGAACTGGTCCCCGAGGCGCTGATGACCGAACCGACCGAGACCGAGAGCATGGAGACGCTGCACGCGCTTGCGGACGCGTTCGACGCCGTGCTTGGCGAAACCGAGTCGACGCTGGCCGACGCGCCCAACCGTACCGTTGCCCGGCGTATCGATCAGGCTTCCGCGGCCCGAAACCCGCGGCTGTCCTGGCACGACCTCGACGATACCGACGGACAGCAGTCCTGATGTCGTTCGCCGTGACCGGTTCGGCGAACGGGGATCAGCAGTTCCGTCCGTCGGTCGCTGTCGCCTCGCGGATGCGACTGGCGAGTTCGTCGTACTGCTCGGTGCCGGTCCCCTTCTGGACGTAGCCCGTGATTCCGGTTTCGGCCACCTGTCGTTCGATCTCCGCGCCGCTTTTGGCGGTGAACAGGAAAAACGGGAGGGTTCCCGTCCGGTCGCTAAGCTCCTCGTACAGCGTCAGGCCGTCCATCTTGGGCATCTTGTAGTCGCTGACGACGCAATCGAACTCCTCGTCGACGACACTGTCTAGCGCTTCGGTGACCGACTCGACCGCCGTGACCTGCAGGCCCTCGTCGGCCCGTTCGAGGAACGTCTCGGTGATGTCGAGCACTTCCGGATCTTCGTCGACCAGTAATACGGTGACCGGAGCTGGCATCTAATCTACATTACGTGGTGTAGCCTTTTAAATATAGGCGGCCGATACCGTTCGGACCGCAGACCGTATCAGGCCGTCGCGCTGGTGTCGACTTCGCCGTCGATGCGAACGAACCCGTAGTCGCAGTCCGGACAGTGCCACTTGACCTTCAGTCCGAGGTGGAGTTCGGTACTGGCCACCCGGGAGAACGGTTTCGATTCACCACACGTCGGACACGCCGCGTCGAGTTCCTCGCTCATACCGACCGATTCGACCGCACGGAATTTAACGGATATGGTTTTCGTGCGATTCGGACGTCGAGACGACTGCGGGTTTCGGAGTGAGCGTTACTCGCTGTCCGCGTATTCGTCGTCGGTGACGTGCTCCAGCCAGGTGACGGCTTCCCCGTCGAGTTGCTCCTGGATGGCGACGTGGGTCATGGCCTTCTCCGGTTTCGCGCCGTGCCAGTGCTTCTCGCCCGCCGGGAACCAGACGACGTCGCCCGCACGAACGTCCTCGATCGGACCGTCTTCGCGCTGGACGAGGCCGCAACCGCTCGTGATAACGAGTCGCTGCCCCAGTGGATGGGTGTGCCACGCGGTGCGCGCGCCGGGTTCGAACGTCACGCTCGCCGCGGCAGTGCGCGCGTCGCCTTCCGGATCGAACAGCGGGTCGATGCGAACGTCACCGGTGAAGTACTCTTCGGGCCCTCCGACGGACGGTCGAGAAGGGTCAGGTGTGATCTCCATGTGTGATGCCCAATCCTGGGTACAGCACTATTCACCTTGGAGTTGATGCTATCTGAGAAGCCTCTTTAAGTAGCTTCGGTCGTTCTCGGGGCGGCCCCCCCAGTAGAAGAGTGCAACCCCGGCGACGGTGAATCGACTCGTTCATCGTCCTGACGTCCCTGGGATTACCGGGATAGTTAATCGGCAGATTGCTCGACACCGGGGAGCACGGCACTGCGTAAGTCCTTCCCTGGGTGCGTCTCCTCCACCTGCGTGTACACGAGAACGGCCCCGAGCAGGGCGAGCACGGCTCCGAAGACGAACGGCACGACGTACCCGAAGCCGACGAGCCAGCCGCCAGCGAGTGGCCCGATGGCCACGCCGAGACCAAACGCCATCGTCAGGATGGACAGCGTCGTTCCTGCGTTCGATTTCTGCGCGAGGTCCCCGGCCAGCGCGAACGCTGGGGCGAACACCATCGCCCCCGCGACGCCCTGCACGAACCGCACGAGGATCATCCCCATCGGCGTCCCGACGAGGCCCTGCGCGAGCGTCGAGGGGACGAGCAGTACCAACCCGAGGACGACGAACGGCTTCCGACCGTAGTCGTCGCTCCACGCGCCCACCGGACTCTGGGTGACGACTTGTCCGAGGGTGAATGCGGCGAATTCGATACCGAATAGCGTCGCGCCCTGGTGGAGGTGAGCGTTGACGATGCTCTCTAAGGGGGAAAGCAAGGCGATGCCAATGGCCATGAAGAGCGAGGCCACTCCGAGGGTGAACACGGAATCGAGCACTCCCGGGCCGTTCCGCTCGAAGATAGCGATGCTGTGCTCCCCGCCCGCGTCTGCCGTGTCCTCCGCCGAGGTGTCGACGTCGGGGTCGCTGACCAGCACGTGAACGAGGACCGCACCCAGGAATGCACCGAACGAGGCGATGTAGAAGGCCGCCTCGAACCCGGTCATGTGGGCCCCGAGTAACGTGTACGGACCGCCGTAGATGACGGCACCGGCGGCCACGGGGCCGACCCCGAAGCCGATCATCCGGAACGTGTTGAACACACCCATCGACCCGCCTCGCGTGTCGTCAGTGGAGAGGTCGTTGACGAGCGCGAGCGTGGCAGGGACGGTAATGGCGACGCCGATACCCTGGCCGATCCGGACGAGGAGCATCGTGCCGTAACTGCTCGAAAGGCTGTAGGCGAAGTTCGCTACCGCCAACACGAGCAACCCGCTGATGACGAAGACCGTTCGCTTGCCCGTTCGGTCGGAGAGGTTCCCCGCCACGGGCTGGACGAGGCTCATGAAGAATCCGAACGCCGAGAGGATGATACCGGTCACGAGTGCGGTGGAGAGTCCGAACGTCCCTCCGGTTACGCTGCCACTGGCGACGTACAGTGGGAGGACGACGATCAGGAACGAGTTCCCGATAGAATCGGCCATGCGCGCGACCGAGAGCGCGATAATACGCGGATCGATGTCTCGTAGACTCACTAGTTCACACTCCGATGCTCGGCTGTCACTTGCAGGGACGTCAGTATCATTTCGAGCTGACTAATTGGTTAGTCAGTTGCGAAAATAAGCCTTTGGGTTTCAGGATCGAGGGGTTCCACGGTGGCCGCCACGGGTGACCAGTCGGTGACGCTGTCGTTCGAACTCATCTGAAAAGCACGCTTAAGTTCGTCCGTGCTCCGTCGAGGACTCTCGAAGTACTCCCGAGATGCGAGGGTCACCGCTTGCCGGGAACGACATCGCGTGACGCAGTCGGCGCACGCACGACTCCCGGACCGTTCTCGTCCACGAAAAATAGTGACGAACAGTTAAGTTGGGGCCAGCGCTACCGAATCACATGGACGTCACGGAGACCCTAGCGTTCGACCACCGGGACCGCAAGGACATCTACGAACACGTCGAGCGGTTCGGCTCGGTCGCGCCCGAGGCGGTGCGGGAGGCCCTCGAGATGGAGCCGCGGGCGTTCGGCCACCACGTCGCCATCCTGAAACGCGACGGCGTTCTCGAAGCGGTCGACGGGGACCTCCGGGTCGCCTACGATCAGGGTGCAGAAGAAGAGTTCCACGAGGACGACGTCGACTTCGTCATCCGGCAGGCCCGCCAGGAGGACCTGACCGGCCTCGTCGGGGCCATCCGCGACGTGGTGGAGGCGAAGACGTACGTCCAGGCCGAGACCGTCGCGGACGTCGTCGACAACGAGGGCGTGCTCCTCCGGCACAACGAACTCGAATCGCGCATCTTCTTCGTCGCGACCGTCGGTGACGAGGTGGTCGGCTGGGTCCACCTCAACGCGCCCGAGACGGAGAAACTGTCACACACCGCGGAGTTGACCCTGGGAGTGCTCGCGGCCTATCGGGGCCACGGCATCGGCAGCCACCTGCTCGAACGGGGACTCGAGTGGGCCGGCTCGCACGGCTACGAGAAGATTTACCAGTCGATACCCTCGACCAACGAGGAGGCCATCGCGTTCCTGAAGGCCAACGACTGGCGCGTCGAAGCCGTCCGCGAGGGCCACTACAAACTCGCTGGCGAGTACATCGACGAGGTGATGATGGCAAAGGACCTCTAGGGCCAGTCGGCGTCGGCCAGCGGTTCCGCGACGACGCCGTCCTGCTGGACGAGTACCCGAGCGTGAGCGGTACAGACCGGTCGATTCTCCGTCCACGGAACGTGCAACAGCACCGCGGCCTCCGCCGTACAGTCCGGTTCGCTACACTCGCCCGCGTCCTCGTGGGTCATGTCCCACCGTAGGTGAACGGAGCGTACGAATCTGTCGACGTCGACGGCAGGCGACGCGGCGACGGACGGTGTCGGATCGGCCCATCTCCGGCAGAGACGACGCTCGTCGAGGTCGGCAACGGCGTCGTAAGCGTCAGTGAAGGACTATACTAGAATCGCGGCGATCATCGCCACCAGCACGCCGCCGGTCAGGACCGCCTGTACGACGTTCGAGGCGAGGATGCCGACGGCCGTGACCACGGCCGCCCGCGCGTCACCCCTGGCGTCACGGTCGTGGTAGTACTCGACGACGAAGACGGTGCCGACGGTCCCCGCCAGCAGGCCGAGCGGCCCGAACAGCAACAGTAACAGGAAGCCGACCAGCGCCGCGAAGAGGGTGGTCGAGGTGCGCGCACCGCCGGCTTTCGCGGAGACGACGCCAGCCAGCCAGTCGACGGCCACGGCCGTCGCCCCAACGGGCAGGAGGCCGACCGCGACGATCGGGTGTGGGTCGGCGAATCCCGTGTGCCACCAGTAGAGGGCGACGCCGGCCATCGAGAGCAAGCCGCCCGGGAGCATCGGCGTGACGCTGCCGACGACGCCGCCGACCAGCAGGACCAGCGCCAGCGCCACGACCAGCAGGTCGAGTAGCGTCACGACAGTCGCTCCCGTTCGCGCGCCGCGAGGTCGGTTCCGAACCGATCCAGCAGCGTCTCGGTGAGGTCGCCCAGCGCGCGCATGCAAGCCCCCGGAGAAACGTAGTCCAGGGCGTCGGCCACGGCCGACCAGGACCGTCCCTGGAGGACCTTCAACACGAGCAGTCGCTCCTCGCGGTCGGTGAGCGCGTGGCGGTCCGACGGGTCGACCAGATGGGCCAGCGCCAGCCGTCGAAACGGCCGCGGTGCCGTATCGAACAGCCCCGCACCGGCGGTCGTACCGACGACCAGCCGCCACTCCCAGTCGTCGAGGTCGGGGTCGACCGTGCCGGGCGTCGCCCGGAGCGCCGCCCGCACCACGTCGGCGTCCAGGTCCGACAGCGGGTCCGAGAGCATCGACGCGACGCGGCGGCGAAACCACGTCGCGTGGCGGTCCCGAAGCCGCCTCCCCGCGGGCGACAGCGGATCGAGCATCACGGCCGAGTGCTCGCCGCTGGCGTCGTTGCGCGTCGTCGAGAGGTGGACGGTCCCGAAGCCGTTGGTCGCCCAGAACCGCACCAGTTCCGGTGTCGCGCCGTAGCCGACGCCGAGCCAGTCGAGGTCGGCGTCGGCCGCCTCCGCCCGGACGTCCGCGAGCAGCCGCGAGCCGAGGCCGCGCGAGCGGACCGCCGGGTGCGTCGCGATGCGGAGGACGCGCCAGCCGACGGTTTCGCCCGCGCGTTCGTCGCGCAACTGCGTGGTGAGGACGTCCGGCAGCATGTTGCCCCGGATGCGACCGCCCGCGTACATGTCCGCGCGGCGGTCGGCGTCCAGGCCGCCCTCGCGTGCCAGCAGGGCCACCGAGGCGACGTGGCCGTCGTACAACAGTGCTCGCGCGTACACGTTCGGAGCGTCGAGCAGGCGCGCGAGGTCGTTCGGCTCGGTCCGGTAGTGTGCCAGCACGAGCAGGCCGAACGACTCCCGGAGCAGGTGCTCGTCGTCGAGCAGGCGGTCCGGAGACAACGTCTCGCAGGCGACCGTCGCCGGCGTGGCCGCCTCGACCAGCGGGTCGACGGCCGGCCCCGCGTCCAGCAGGAGCGCGCGAAAGGCCCAGACTTCTAGCGGGTCGCCGGCGGCGTACCGGATCGGCTCGCGCATCGAGACGTCGGTCACCGCGTGGTCGCTCTCGTCCAGGCGGTCCCTGAATCGGACCGAGAAGCCCCGTCCCGCGCCTTCGTAGCCGTGAACGGTCGTCGTGAACGCCACCGCCGGCGCGGCCAGGAACGACGACAGCCGGCGGACGGGGAGGCCGGCCGCCTCGTCGACGACGACCGCGTCCGGATCGTCGGGCAATTCGGCGGCCGTGGCGGGCGGGCAGTAGCGAACGCGGCCCGCGCCGGTGCGCAGTTCCCGCGGTTGGTCGGCCCGGTCGCGGCCGGCCAGCGCGTCGCGGTCGGTCAACAGTTCTGCAGCCCGGGTGAACACCTCGGCCGCGCTCCGGTAGATCGGTGCGGTCACGAGTACGTCCACGCCCGACAGCGCGAGGCTCCCGGCGGCCAGCCCCGCCGCGCTCGATTTGCCCCGGCCGCGGTCGGCCTCGACGACGACCGCCCGGTCGGGCTCGGTCAGCCGTTCGAGCGCAGCGACGGCCGTCACCTGGTCGTCGGTCAGACACGCGTCGTAGGCCGCGGTCGGGAAGACGTGGTCCGCGGGCGGCCGCGGACCCGGTTCGCCGTCGTCGAGGACGGGGGCCGGCGACGTCAGCCCTTCGCGCTCGACGACGCCCGCGTCACAGTCGAGCACGGCCACGCCCGGATGCACGCGGACGAGCGCGACCAGCCGCGACCGGAAGCGACCGGTCACGTCCTCCCGCTCGTACGGCGGGACCGCCAATGACTCCCCAAACGCGTCGGATCGCTCCGGCCATTCCGACAGCGGCGGCACCAGCAGAACGAGCAGGCCACCGCCGTCGACCGCGCCGACGGCCTGCCCGAGCGCGTTGGGCCGCAGCCCCTCGTGGGCGTCGAGGACGACCGCGGTCCGTGTCCGGCCGAGCAGTCGGTCCGCTCGCCGCTGGTCGTAGCGTTCGCACGCCAGGAACGCCGCGGGACCGACGAGCGTCGTCGCTCCGCGTTCGACGCCGGCCGCGTCCAGGGCCGTCTCCGCGGCCGCGCGCGTCCGGTCCGCGTCGCCGGCGAGCACGAGCAGTCGGCGCTCGTTCACCGACCGTGCTTGCGCGCGGAGGGCGGCGGCCAGCGACGCGACGACGTCGTCCATGTCCCCGCGTTCGCCACCCACCGAGAAGGGCGTTGTGCTGTGGCGGAACGACCGTCCGGAACGGTATGAGACCCGAAAACGGTCCCTGGGGGCGTCACTTCTCGTCTGGCAGCCGGTACTCCCCGAAGTCGTCGACGGTCCCGACCGGCGGCGCGCCGAACATGACCCAGACGTGCGTCTCGTCGTCGGTCTCGTTGGTGACGTTTCGCACCGAGTCCGGCCCCACGCGGACCACCGTCTCGGCCGGGACGTCGTAGGTCTCGCCCTCGATCCGAACCTGTCCGCCGGTCGTCGTGACGTACAGTTCTTCCTGGCGTTCGTGCGTGTGTGCCGCGATCGAATCGCCCGGTTCCAGCCGAACGACGTTGACGCGGGCGTCTTCGGCACCGAGCGCCTCGGTCAGTTTCCAGTGTTCGACCTCGGACACCGGAAAGCGGTCGGATTCCAGCGACTCGTAGTGGACGATGTCGAAGTCGTCGCTCATGGCCGAATCGTCTCCCGGGGACAAGTTAGTTTCACCGCCGTTGGTGCTATCGAGATCGGCGGACGTTCTGGTACGTCCCTCCGTGAACGAATCGGGTCGTTCGTCGCGAGACTGGCTCGTCCACAGCAAGGGCGGCGTGGTTGCCCTTCGCACGGAAACCGGGCTTCGAAAGGGCTTTTAGGTCCGGTGGCTCAGAAACGGGTACAGCCTGCGCGGGGTTGATGATGCTCCTAGCCACATAGGATTCTCGCACCGCGGTCCGGTGCCGGGCGCGACGCCCGAAACGGCGGGGGAGCGCGAGCCCACGTGCAGGAGGTGACCAAACCATGCCAGTATACGTAGATTTCGACGTCCCCGCGGACCTCGAAGAGGACGCGCTCGAAGCCCTCGAGGTCGCGCGAGACACAGGAACGATCAAGAAAGGTACCAACGAAACGACGAAAGCCGTCGAACGCGGCTCGGCCGAACTCATCCTCGTCGCCGAGGACGTCCAGCCCGAGGAGATCGTGATGCACCTCCCCGAACTCGCCGACGAGAAGGACGTTCCCTTCATCTTCGTCGGCAAACAGGACGACGTCGGTCACGCCGCCGGACTCGAGGTCGGCAGTGCCGCCGCGGCCATCGTCGACGCCGGCGAGGCCAGCGACGACGTCGAAGACATCGCCTCGAAGGTCGAGGAACTCCGCTGAGGTGACCGACCATGTCTGCTGAGGAATCCGAAGGAAGCGGCTCCACCCCGGCCGAAGTCATCGAAATCGTGGGTCGAACGGGGATGCACGGCGAGGCCATGCAGGTCAAGTGCCGCATCCGCGAGGGCGAG
>JBDGSB010000042.1:0-12686 GCA_042217765.1 Haloarculaceae archaeon
GTGCGACTGTTCGAGCATCCCCTTCACGTTCAAGTCCTCGACGAACACGGCGTCGTACTCGCGGACGAGCCACGTCGTAATCTTGTGCTGGTAGTCCAGCACCTTCCGTCGGATGTGACGCTTGGCCTTCGCCACTTCCCGGCGTTGTTTCTCGTAGTTGTTCGAGCCTTTCTCCTTCCGCGAGAGTTTGCGTTGTTCGCGGCGAAGACGCTCATACTCGTCTTCGAGGTCGAGCCAATCCACTGTCTTGCCGTCAGACGTGTGGATGTAGTTCTGGATACCGAGGTCGATACCGACGCTGTTGCTTGCATCCAAAGAGTCCACGTTGGGTTTCTCGGGTAAGTCAGCGTCGTCGGTTTCCAGCCCGAAGGAGACGAACCAGTCGCCGGTCGTCTCTTTTTTGACCGTGACTTCTTTGATGTCGACTTTATCTGGGATTTCGCGGTGATAGCGGATTTTGATGTCTCCGATTTTGGAGAGCCAGAGCGTCGCACGTCGGCCACTCGTGTTTTTGAGTTCGAAGCCAGACTGCGAGTACGTCATACTCTGGAACTCCCTCGGTGACTTCCACTTGAGCTTCCCGACCTTACGACCGCCCTCTTTCTGGCCGTTTAGGTTCGAGAGGTTGTCGTAGAACCGTGTGACGGTTCGTTGCAGAGCCTTCGAGTTGACTTCCGAGAAGACAGAGAACTCGTCTTTCCAATCAGGAAGTCGATAGTGGTGTTTGTATGCAGAGCCGATGTTGTCGGCGTCCACGTTCTCGTACTCGTACAGGGTGTAGTTGTACGCTTGGCGATGAATGTCGATGTGTCGTTCCAGTTCAGCCGCTACCTCTTGTGTCGGGTATGCAGGGTAGCGGTGACTGTACTCCATCGCTGTCTTTTGATTAGATACATGTTGACTTAATGGTTTGTACCCTGCCTATCGGATTCAATCCCGGGGTCAAGCCCCGGGGCATTCTCCTAGACCGCTTGTAAACCTTCGCCCGAAGGTGTTCGTCCACCTTCTCAGATTTATAAAACAATCGGAGCGGGTGTAAAAAGGGCCGCCGAACGTTGCACGTGTAGTTACCCGACGCGGAAATCGACCCTCGAACGTCGTCGACGAAGTCGACAAACGCCCCGAACGGAACGGGATACCGGAGCAACACGAAACGATGAAAGACACGATCGAAACATGAGACGGGAAACGCTCGTTATCGCGGCCGTGATCGCGGTCGTCCTCTTTCCGATGTGGTTCGTTGCCCTCCAGGGCGAAGCGCCATCGGAGGAGATTGCGATCGACCAGTCGGTCTCGCACATGCGGCCGCTCCAGGAGATCGTCGACACGCCGAACAAACTCTCGCCGAGCCAGGTCGGCGTCGTCGTCTGGATCGCGCTGTTCGCGCTGCTGGGCGTGCTGACCGCAGTGCATCGGTTCATGAATCGGGCGGTCAGGCCCGACGACGGCGACGTCGCCCCCGGCGAGGACCCGGGCGGGCAACCGTGGTTCACCTCGGAGACTCGGTGGCTCGCCGAGTACGCACCCGCCAGCGAGGGCACGGAGGGGATCGTCGTCATGGGCGCGTTGACGGTGCTTGCGATCGTCTTCGCGGCGCTGTTCACCGGCGAGTACCTCACCCTCGCGCGGACGCAGTACTTCGGCACCTACGCCGCGGGGATGTTCGTCTCGCTGGCGCTTTTGACCGTCGCCTACTACGCGTGGTTTCTGCCCCACGCGAAAGTCGCGGAGAAACGGGGGCACTAGCGTGACGGGCGACGACTGCGACGGCGACTGCGAGGCCTGTGGCCCGCACGTCCCGTCCATCTTCACCGACGAACGGGCGGCGATGCAACGGCGCGACTACGCGAAACTGTTCGCCACCGTCGGTGGCCTCACCGCAGTCGGCAGTCTCGCGGCCCCGCTGGCGGGCCTGACGCGCGTGTTCGAGCGCGCCTACACCGGGCCGGTGTACGGCGACGGTATCCACCTCGTCGACGGCGACGGCAACCGCATCACCGAGGACGCCCTCGACTACGGCGAGATCGCGACGGTCTTTCCCGAATCCAGGCCCGGCATCGAGAAGGCCCCGACGCTGCTGGTGCGGTTCACGGAGAGCCAGTACGGCGGCGAGACGAACGTGGCGGCCACCGTCGGCGGCTACGCCGCCTACTCGAAAGTCTGCACGCACGCGGGCTGTATGGTCTCCAACGAGGAAGACCACATGCTGGTCTGTCCGTGTCACTTCGGGAAGTACGACCCGACGAAGGGCGCACGCGTCGTCGGGGGACCGCCGCCGCGGCCGCTGCCGCAGTTGCCGCTGACGCTGTCGGCCGACGGGTATCTCATCGCCACGGGCGACTTCGAGGGGCCGATCGGCCCGGGGGGCGAGTGATGTCTCGGTCCCGGGATACCTACGAGTGGTTCGCGGCCCGCCTGGACCTGGACCGCGAGGAGGGGATGCTGGGGAAGGCGTTTCCGGCGGAGGACTCGTTCCTGCTGGGGGAGGTGGCGCTGTTCTGTTTCGTCGTGCTCGTGCTGACGGGGCTGTTCCTGGGGATGTTCTTCGAGCCGTCGACGAGCGCGGTGGAGTACCAGGGAAGCGTCGCGCGCTTTCAGGGCCAGGAGATGCCCGAGGCGTTCGTGAGCGTCCTGCAGATCACCTACGACGTGCCCTACGGCATGTTCATCCGCCGCCTCCACCACTGGGCGGCGCACCTGTTCGTCGCCTCGATCGGCCTGCACATGCTGCGGGTCTTCTTCACCGGCGCCTACCGCAACCCCCGCGAACCCAACTGGATCGTCGGCACCGTGCTGGCCATCCTCGCGATGGGCGCGGCCTACACCGGCTACGCCCTCCCCTTCGACGAGTTCGCCAGCACCGCCACCGGCATCGGCTACAACCTCCTGAAATCGATTCCGCTGGCCGGTGGTTTCCTCTCGAAGGTGGTGTTCGGTGGCGAGTTTCCCTCTAGCGCGACCATCCCGCGGCTGTACTTCCTGCACGTGCTGGTCATCCCGGTGCTCATCGGCCTCGGAATCGCCGTTCACATGGCCGTCCTCGTCCGCCAGAAACACACCGAAGCGGCCAGAGACGACGACGTGACCGGCGAAGGCGGCACGGTCGACCGCGAGGACGACTCGTGGGTCGTGGGACTACCGGCGTTTCCCAACCAGGCCGCCGTCTCGGCGGTGGTGTTCTTCCTGACGCTGGCGACGCTGTCGATTCTGGCCGGGTTTCTGCCCGTCCACAACGTCGCCGCGTACGGCCCGAACGACCCCGCGGGGACGCCCGAACTCATCATGCCCGACTGGTTTCTGATGTGGGTCTACGGTTTCCTGAAGCTCCTGCCGACCTGGATGAGCGTCACGATCCCGGTCGTACACGTCGAGATCAGCACCGAGTTCATCGGGGGCATCGTCCTGCCGACGGTCGTGTTCGCGGCCATCCTCGCGTGGCCGTTTCTCGACCGGTACGGCGGGCAAGTACACTTCACGGCCGACCCGCTCCGCCGACCGCGACAGACCGCCGTCGGCGTGGGAGCGGTCGTCTTCGTGATGGTCGCCTCCCTCGCCGGCATGAACAACATCCTCGCGAGCACGCTCGGGACGACGACGGACGTGCTGAATCCGCTGCTGGTCGCCGCCATCGTCTTCGGGCCGATCGCGGCGGCCGGAGTCACCTACAGCGTCCTGCGTGGCAACGGCGAGCAGGTGTCCGACCGCGAACCGGAGGTGCCCGGCGATGACTGACCTGCTCGCGTCGGTCCGGACCTACCGGACCCTCGACCGCGCGAGCAAACTCGTCGGCGTCGCGCTGCTGGCCGCCGGCCTGCAGGCCGGTGCCACGACGCCCACCGGCCTCGTGCTCGCGGCGACTGGTATCGCCCTGGGACTGCTGACCGTCTTCATCGAGAGCGAACAATGAGCGAACGCGAACTCACCGACCACGACGAGACGACGGAACCGAACAGTACCGGAGACGCGACCGAACCGAACGGTGCCGGCCGCGACCTCGACGTCGCCCGCCGGGACTTCCTGAAGGGGGCCGGTGCGGCGACCGTGCTGGGAGTCACCGGCATGGGCGCGGCGGCCGACGGGACGATGGAGGGCCTGCAGGTCGTCGACGACCCCATCGGGAACTACCCCTACCGCGACTGGGAGGACCTCTATCGCGAGCAGTGGGACTGGGACTCGGTGGGCCGAAGCACCCACAGCGTCAACTGCACCGGCAGTTGCTCCTGGGACGTCTACGTCAAGAACGGCCAGGTCTGGCGCGAGGAACAGGCCGGAGACTACCCGCGTTTCGACGAGGACCTGCCCGATCCCAACCCGCGCGGGTGCAACAAGGGCGCGTGTTACAGCGACTACGTCAACGCCGACCAGCGCGTCCTCCACCCGCTCAAGCGCGTGGACTGGTCCCGCGAGGACCCCAACCCGTCGGGTCGCGGCGAGGGCAAGTGGACCCAGATTAGCTGGGACGAGGCGCTGACCGAAATCGCCGAGCACGTCGTCGCGGAGGTGCAGGCGGGCCGGTACGACGCAATCAGCGGGTTCACGCCGATTCCGGCGATGAGCCCGGTAAGTTTCGCCTCGGGATCGCGGCTCATCAACCTGCTCGGCGGCGTCAGCCACACCTTCTACGAGTGGTACTCCGATCTCCCGCCGGGTCAACCCATCACCTGGGGGACCCAGACGGACAACGCCGAGAGCGCCGACTGGTACAACGCCGACTACATCATCGCGTGGGGCTCGAACGTGAACGTCACGCGCATCCCCGACGCGAAGTACTTCCTCGAAGCCGGCTACGACGGTACGAAACGCGTCGGAATCTTCCCGGACTACTCCCAGACGGCCATCCACACCGACGAGTGGCTGGCACCGGACCCCGGCAGCGACATCGCGCTGGCGCTCGGGATGGCCCGGACCATCGTCGAGGAAGGCCTGTACGACGAGGCCCACCTCAAAGAACAGACCGACATGCCGCTTCTGGTCCGCGAGGACACCGGGAAGTTCCTGGCCGCCGCCGACGTCGAGGCCATCGAGGACGGCCGGTTCGACGACCCCGAGAAGGTGCAGGTCATGCTCGACGCGTCGGGACGGCCGCGGGCCGCGCCGGGGTCGCTGGGCGACCGCGACGGCGAGTTCGACCCTGCCAAATCCATCGCGACGGACTTCGATCCACAACTGTCGGTCGAGACGACCGTCGAGGGCGTCCCCGTCCGGTCGGTCTGGGAGAACCTGACCGACGAACTCGCCAACTACACGCCCGGGTACGTCTACGACGAGACCGGCGTCGGCGAGGAGACCCACCAAAAGATCGCCCGGGAGTTCGCGAGGGCCGACCGCGGGAAGATCATCCACGGCAAGGGCGTCAACGACTGGTACCACAACGACCTGGGCAACCGTGCCATCCAGTTGCTCGTCACGCTGACCGGCCACATCGGAAAACCCGGGACCGGCCTGGACCACTACGTCGGCCAGGAGAAGATCTGGACCGTCCACGGCTGGAACTACCTCACCTTCCCAACCCGGTCGGTGCGGGGCGTGCCGACGACGCTGTGGACGTACTACCACGCCGGCATCCTCGACAACGCCGACCCGGATACCCGCCGGCGCATCGAGGAGTCCGTCGAGAAGGGCTGGATGCCCATGTACCCGGAGAAACGGGCAGACGGAAGCCGGCCGGACCCGACGACGATGTTCGTCTGGCGGGGCAACTACTTCAACCAGGCGAAGGGCAACGTCGCCGTCCAGGAGACGCTGTGGCCGAAACTCGACCTCGTCGTGGACGTCAACTTCCGGATGGACTCGACGGCGCTGAACGCCGACATCGTCCTGCCGGCGGCCAGCCACTACGAGAAGACCGACCTCTCGATGACGGACATGCACAGCTACGTCCACCCGTTCACCCCCGCCGTCGAACCGCTCGGCGAGGCCAAAACCGACTGGCAGATATTCGAGGACCTCGCGAAGAAGATCCAGGAAATCGCCACCAGACGGGGCATCGACCCCATTCCGGACCGCAGTTTCGACCGCGAGATCGACCTCCAGTCGGTCTACGACGACTACGTCCGCGACTGGATCGACGACGAACCCGGCGCGCTCGAAGACGACCGCGCGGCCGCCGAGTTCATTCTCGAACACTCCGAGGAGTCCAATCCCAGCGACAGCGACGCACGGATCACCTTCGACGACATCGTCGAGCAACCGCAGCGGTTCGAGGCCGCCGGGAGTCACTGGACCTCGGACCTGAAAGACGGCGAGGCGTACGTTCCCTGGCAGAACTTCGTACAGGACAAGGAGCCGTGGCCGACGCTGACCGGCCGCCAGCAGTACTACATCGACCACGACTGGTTCCTGGAACTGGGCGAACAGGTGCCCACCCACAAGCCGCCGGCCGAAGAACAGGACGCCGAGCGGTATCCCCTGCGGTACAACACTCCCCACGGCCGGTGGTCCATCCACTCGACGTGGCGCGACGACACGAAGATGCTTCGGCTGAACCGCGGCGAACCGGTCATCTACCTCAACCCCGACGACGCGGAGAAACGCGGCATCGAGGACGGCGACACCGTCCGCGTCTACAACGACGTCGGCGAGATGGAGGTGCAGGCCAAAATCTATCCCTCCGGCGAGGAAGGCACCGCCCGCCACTACTTCTCCTGGGAGAAGTTCCAGTACCCGGAGGACAAGAACTTCAACGAACTCGTTCCGATGTACATGAAGCCGACGCAACTGGTCCGCTACCCCGAGGACACGGGCGAGCACCTGCACTTCTTCCCCAACTTCTGGGGACCGACCGGGGTGAACAGCGACGTTCGCGTGGAGGTCGAGAAAGTGGAAGGGTCGGACTCCGGAACGGGGTCCGAGTCTCGTCTGGCGAAGCCGGATGGAGGTGATAGCCGATGAGTCGGCAGGCCCGTGACGACGTCCGATCGGCAGGGAACGACGCCCGATCGGCCGGAAGCGGTGCTCGGTCGATCGGGAGCGGCGACGCCCCGAACGTCCAGGACGACGCGACGACGCAACTCGCCGACGGCGTCGACCACCAGGTCGCGATGGTGCTCGATTTGAACCAGTGCATCGGCTGCCAGACCTGTTCGCTGGCCTGCAAGACCCTCTGGACGGAGGGCAAGGGTCAGGAGTACATGTACTGGAACAACGTCGAGACCAAACCGGGCGAGGGCTACCCCCGCGGCTGGGAGAAGTCCGGCGGCGGCTGGCAGTCCGACCAGCACAACGAGCGTCGGCCCGGCGAGATTCCCGCAAAGGAGGACTACGGGACGCCCTGGGAGTACAACCACGAGGAAATCTTCTACGAGGGCAGCGACGAACCGCTCCGGCCCGACAGCGGCGCGCCCGAGTGGGGACCCAACTGGGAGGAAGACCAGGGGTCCGGCGAGTATCCGAACTCCTATTACTTCTACCTCCCGCGGCTGTGCAACCACTGCACGCACCCCTCCTGCGTGGAGGCGTGTCCGCGCTCGGCGCTGTACAAGCGCGCCGAGGACGGTATCGTCCTGGTCGACCAACAGCGGTGTCGGGGCTATCGCTACTGCGTCGAGGGCTGTCCCTACAAGAAGGTGTACTACAACGCCATCAAGAAGAAATCCGAGAAGTGCATCTTCTGCTACCCCCGCATCGAGGGCAACGGGCCGGACGGCGAGGTGCGCCCGACGGCCTGCGCCAGCGAGTGCCCGCCGCAACTGCGCTACGTCGGCTTCCTCGACGACCGCAACGGCCCCATCTACAAGCTCGTCGAGCGCTACGAGGTGGCCCTGCAGTTGCACCCCGAGTACCAGACCGAGCCGAACGTCTTCTACGTCCCGCCTTTCGCCCCGCCACAACACGACACCGAAGGCGAGACGCTCGAAGTCGACCGCATCCCGCGGGAGTACCTCCGGGAACTGTTCGGCGACGCCGTCGACGACGCCCTGGACACCCTCAAACGCGAGCGCGAGAAGGTCGAACGCGGCGGCGCGAGTGAACTCATGGACATCCTGACGACCGCGAACAACGACGACCAGTACCGCCTGGAGGTGTTCGACGATGCGTGAGCCGACGCGCGAGCGAAACCGCACGGCGACGCGCACCCGGCGGGTCGCCCGGCTGGGATTGCTGGTCCTGCTCGTGTTCGCCACGGCGGTCGTCCCGGTGCTTGTGAGCGCCCGCCCGGCCAACGAGATTCCCATCGCCGACTACGAGGGGACGACCGCGCGGCTCTCGAACCCGACGGCGGACGCCTGGAGCGACGTGCCCGCCGTCGACGTGGCGCTGTCGAGCGCCCCCAGCGGCCTGCCCGACGCCAGCGACACCTCGGTCTCGACCGTGGACGTCCAGGCCGCCCACGACGGCGAGTCCATCTACCTGCGGTTGCACTGGACCGACCACACCGCCGACGAGAACGTCACCGGCCCGCGGGAGTTCGCCGACGCCGTCGCGGTCCAGGTGCCGGCCAACACGAGCCAGCACCCCGCGATCGCGATGGGCAGCACGCGTACGCCGGTGAACGTCTGGTACTGGAACGCCGACACCGGCATCGAGGAGTTGCTGGCCGGCGGCCCCGGCTCGGTCACCCGCTTCGACTCGACGGCCATCTCCGCGAACGTCGTCCGGACCGACGACGGCTGGACGATGGTCTACAGCCGCCCGCTCCGGGCGGACGCGGACGGCCGCACCGACGTGGCGATGGAACACGACCTCGACGTCGCCTTCGCCGTCTGGAACGGCTCGAACATGGAGCGGTCGGGCCGCAAGGCGGTCAGCGAGTGGTACCACCTGCCGACCGGCCCACAGCCGTCCGGTCCGGCCTACGAGTCGCTGCTGTGGGCAGTCGCCGGCCTGGCCATCGTCGTGGTCGTCGCGGCGACGATACTCGCCATCAGGAGGACCTGACCATGCCCACGGAGACCACCCGTTCGGACGACCGACTCGCACTGCTGGCCGACGAACTCGACGCGGACGCGGCCGCTCGCGGAGCCGTCTACGCCGTGCTGGCGACGACCACCGAACAACCGTCCCGCGAGACCTACGACGCGCTGGCCGACGGCACGTTCGAGGCCGAACTGCGACGGCTCGTCGACCACACGTCGCTGACGGTCCCGGTGGCGACCCTGGCGACCGCCGACGACTACGAGACGCTGTGCGCGCGGTTCAACGACCTGTTCCACCTCGGCAATTCGACCTACCGCGACCGCAGCGACGGCACCCTCGACGCCGAGGGGCCGCCGGTGTCGCCGTACGAGTCTCGCTACCGCGAGGACGTCTCCTGGGACGACGTGAACCTCGACCTCGCGCGGGCGTACGACTACTTCGGGCTGGCCGTCGACGAGTCGACTCGCCGCCACCACGACCACGCGCGACTGCAGCTAGAGTTCGCGGGCTACCTCTGTCGGCGGGAAGCGGCCGTCGGCGCCGACGCCGCCAGCGCCAGGCTGGACTTCCTCCACCGGCACCTCACGGTGCTGGCCTCGGGCATGGCCGACCGCGTCGTCGACGAACCGGGCACCGACGTCTACGGGCCGCTGCTGTCGTTTCTGGCGTCGTTCGCGGCGGCGGACGCCGACGACCTGCAACGGAGGATCGAGTCGTGACCGGAAGCGAACACGTGCTCCGGCAGCGCTGGGCGGTCGCGGTCGACGGCCTGCCGGGCGACGAGGAGTCGGTCCGGATCCTGGCCGCGCTCGTGGCGGCCGCCGTCGTCGTGGCCGCGCTCGGCGTGCGGATCGTCGGGAACGCCCCGACCAGCGCGAACGCCGTCTCGACCGGCCTCGTCGAGGCGACGACGACGACCGCGCTCGTGGGCCCCGCGCTGGCGGCGCTCGCTCTCGCCGTCGCGACGCGAAGCGACCTCGAACGGGTCGGCCTGCTGGCCGTCGGCGTGTTCGCCCTGCTGACCGCCGTCGCGCCCGCCGCGGCCGTCCCCGCGGCGGGGGCGCTGACCGGTGGCGGGGCGCTGGCGGTCGCGGGAGCCGGCACCTGGCACCGCGACTGGCGGTCGGCCCGACGCGGGTTCGTCGCCGCGCTCGTGCTGGCGTCGGTCGCCCTCTCGCTCGGCGGCGCGATGGGACTCGCGCCCGCGGCGGCTCGCCCGCTGGGGTCCCGGCTGTTCCTGGTCGGCCTCGCCGCCTGCGTCGCGTTCGCCCGGCCGGGCGTCGCCGGGTGGATCGCGGGCGGCCTGGCCGCCCTCGGCGTCGCGGTCGCCGGGACGTCGCTGCCGTACGTGACCGGTGCCGTCGTCCTGATCGCCGGCGGCGTCGTCGGGGCGTCGCTGATCGCCCTACTGGTGGGCGTCGGCGGCGGCGTCGCGACGGCCGTCGGCGCGCTGTCGACGGGGCGGTTGGCGGCCGGACTCGGCGCGGCGACCGTCCTCGCCGCGGGCGTCCCGGCCACGCCCGCTCGGGCGCTTGCGGTCGTGTTCGGTCTCGTCCTGCTGGTCGGCGACACGGCACCGGAGGTGACCGGCGATGACTGAGCGGCGGCCGGACGACGCCGGACCCGACGCCACGCCGGACGAACGACAGGACGAACCGCCGGACCCCGGACTCGATCCGACCGTCAGCCCGGGCTTCGGCGGCGACGTCGACGACCTCTCGGAGATCGACGTGGGCCGGGACGTCACGCTCGGGGAGGCGACGCTCGAAGAGATGACCGCGGCGGACACTGGACCGGTCGCCGACGCCGCCGTCGACGAACTCGTGGCGGACCTGACCGACGGTGACGCGCCCCGCAGACGCCGCGCCGCGCTCGCGCTGGCCGAGCGAGAGGTCACGGAGACGTCGGTGGCGGCCCTCGCGACGGCCGCGACGGACGACGAAGACGCCGACGTCAGGCAGTTCGCCGTGGAGGCGCTCGGAACGCTCGGCGGCGAGCGGGCGGCGACGACCGCCCTGGCGCTCACCGACGACCCCGATCCGTGGGTGCGCGCGGAGGCGTACGTCGCGCTCGACCGACTCGACCGGGCGCGGTACGCCGACCGGATGGCGGCGGCCCTCGACGACGACCACCACGCCGTTCGCCGGAACGCGGCCGTCTCGCTGTTCAAACTGCACGGCGCGGACGCGGCGGACGTGCTGGTCGACCTCGCGGCCGACCCGAGCGAGCGCGTCCGCGAGTGGGCGGCCCACCTGCTGGGCGGCGTCGACGCCGAGCGGGCCCGCGAGACGCTACGGGACCTGGCGCGCGACGACGACGCGGAACTGGTCCGCGAGACGGCCGCGGCGGCGTTACAGCGCGACCCCACCCGGTTCCGCCGGCAGTTCCGGGGAACCGCCGGGCGCGCGGCCCCGCCGAGCGAGGACCCGATCAACAGACCCAGGGAGCTGTAAGACATGGCTACGAACGTGGAATCAACCGACGACCTGCGTGCCGCCGTCGAGGCGGCGCTCGAACGGATGGAGCTACCCGGCACGGGAACGGACCCGTTAGCGGCGGGCCTGATCGCGGACGTCACCGTCCACGACGACGAGCGCGTGACCGTCGAGGTCGTCCCGGACCGCCTCGACGACGACCCAGCGGTGCTAGAGTCGGTCGCGCGCACCGTGCGCGCCGTCGACGGCGTCGCGGGCGCACAGGTACAGCCGGCCGGCACTGACGGCGGCGCGGACGACGACGCCGAGCGCACCCCTGGCGTCGCGTCGTTCGATCACGTCGTCGCCGTCGCCTCGACGAAAGGCGGCGTCGGCAAGAGCACCGTGGCGACGAACCTCGCGTGCGCGCTGGCCGCCGAGGCCGACGTCGGCCTGTTCGACGCCGACATCTACGGGCCGAACGTGCCCGCGCTGCTCGATCTGTCGGGACCGGTCCACTCCACTGCGAACGACGAGCCCCGGCCGGTCGACGCCGGCGGGATGGAGGTGATGAGCGTCGGGCTGATGGCCCAGGACGGGCCGCTGGCCTGGCGCGGCGCGATGGCCCACGACGCGCTGACGGAACTGTTCGAGGACACTGCCTGGGCGGCCGACGACGTGCTCGTGATCGACATGCCGCCGGGGACGGGCGACACCGTGCTGACGACGCTGCAGGAGGTGCCCGTCGACGGCGTGGTGGTCGTGACGACGCCGTTTCACACCAGCGTCGCGGACACGCGCCGCAGCCTCGACCTGTTCGGCGAGAACGACGTGCCGGTGCTGGGCGTCGTCCGGAACATGGGATCGTTCGAGTGTCCCTCCTGTGGCGACGAACACCCGCTGTTCCACGACGAGGCGTCGACGGCGGAGTTGGACGTGCCGGTGCTGGCCGAGTTGCCGTTCGATCCGGATCTCCAGCGGACGCCCGAACCCGGCGACCCGCCCGAAGCGTTCGCGACGCTGGCTACCTCGGTGCTCGACCGCGTCGAGTCGGTCTGGACCGCCGAGGTACCCCACGACGCCGTGGACCTGCGCGACGTGCCCCCCGACGCGCGCCACGAGGCGGTCCGCGAAGAGTTCACCGACCGCGAGTCCGGCGAGGCGTTCGTGCTGGTCAGCGACCGCGATCCCGCACCCGTCCGCGAGTTCCTCGCCGACCTGGCCGACGTCGACCCGGACGCGATAGCGCCCTTCGAGGTCGAGCGCGCGACGCCCGAGACGTGGGTCCTCCACACCGAGCACCCGTAAGACGGGGCGGCGTCGGTCGCACCTCGGCGGCACGCCCGCTCGAACCGGCCCCTCGTGAACTACCCTACCCTACTCGCTCACGGCTGACGCCGTTCGCTCCTTGAGGGT
>JBDGSB010000118.1:0-12654 GCA_042217765.1 Haloarculaceae archaeon
ACGACGGTCAAGATGGGCGGGTACTACGAATACCGCTCGCAGTACGTCGAGAAACTGCCCTGTAAGACCGAAGACAGCGCCGGCGTCTTCGGGACGATGCGCGAGACAGCGGGGGAGATTGTGGACACCATCGACCTCGACAGCAAGACCGACCGCTTCCCCGAGGCGTATCTCGGCGAGTACGACGGCGAACTCGACTACGTCACCTACGAGTGGCAGACTCGCCGCTACCCCGTGAACGCCGACGTCCAGGGCGACGTGGACGGGAACTTCACCGTGCAGGCCGGGCGGTCGGACACCATCGACGACCCGGCGATGTACGCCGACGACCGCGAGGCCCGCAAGCGCCGCGCCGAGTACGTCCACGCCGCCGTGGACGGGCGCAACGTCAAGAGCAACGAGGAAACGACCATCCCGATTCCCCGCTCCGATGACGGCGTGAACGAACTGCTCGACCGGCTCGAAGCCGACCGCGAGGCGGTCCGCCGGACCGACGTCGAAGCACTGGAAGCCGAGATCGACGACGCGGTCTACGACCTGTTCGACCTGACCGAAGACGAGCGCGAGGTCGTGGCGGACTATCTCGCCGTGTTCTGATCGAGCCGTTTCGGCGAGCTGTTGGCCGGAACTACTGACAGTCCGCGTCAGCGCACGTCGTGAGTCGGCGTCGCGTTTTTCGCGCAAATCCCCTCTTCCCAAGGAGTTAAGACCGCCGTTGCAGAATCTCGCATCCATGTCCAGATCGCTCGTGAACGTGGGCAACGTGAGCGACCACTGGAAAACGTATCTCGCGGTCTGGGCGCTGGCCGGCCTCGTCGTCGCCATCGCGACGGGTGACGGTTACTTCGTCTCGTTTCTGGGGGTGACCGCGTTGGCCTTCGGACTCGCGGGCCTCGTTTCGCTCCGGCGAGCGGCGGCGGCACGGTCGATCGAACAGGCGGACGCCGAATCGCTCGCCACGCGGCGTGGAGCGGTCGAACTCACCGGACGCGCTCGGGCGATCGACGAGCAACTCCGCTCGCCCCTCTCGCGAAAACGATGTCTCGCCTATCAGGTCGAAGTGTGCGAATACGAAAGTGCGGACATGTGAGCGTGAGAAGACGTGCCCTACCCGACGAAACACACCGACGCGGATTTCCAGCCGTTCGTCCTCGACGACGGAACGGGGACCGTCTACGTGGACCCGAGCGACGGGGATCTGCTGGTGAGCGAGGACGAAGAGATCGTCGTCGACCCCGGCGATGACCCCCCGGAGTTCGTCAGGGAGTACCTCATCCGAGAGACGGACGTCGATCCGGTGGGCCAAACCGAACGCAAGTACAGGGAGGCCAGACTCGAAATCGACGACCAGGTCCGCGTCAGTGGACACGCCGACCCCGACGCCGCGCCCGCCCTCGACGAACCCGTGACGACCGCCGTCGTGACCGCCGGTGAGGCCCCGAAGTTCCTGATCAGCGACGACGTCGACCTCGGACTCCGTCGCCGGTTGCTCCGGGAGGCGACCGTGTACTTCTTGCTCGCCATCTGCTTCGCGGTCACGTACGTCGTTCTGCGGTGATCGTGACCACCGTCAGGCACGGCGAACCACCGCCAGATCACCAGTCCGGCGCGAACTCGATGTCCTGGGGCGAATCGGAGTGGAGCAGTTCGATGACCCCGCTGATGAACGAGGCCAGGTCGTGGGCGAATTCGGGGTCAAGCGCCACGATGGTCCCGTAGTCGTCGCCCTGCGGAAAGTGGATGACGAGCGACCGATCGTAGAACCGGGCCGTCGCGTGGTGGGGCCCGTTTTCCCAGCGATCCGTCTGGTAGACCTGGCGGGGTTCGTTCTCGCGGAAGGCCCGCATGAGCGGTTCCAGATCGGTGTCGGCGTACCACTCCCGGACGTCCTCGCGGGTCCAGATGGTCTCGTAGGTGTCGGCCTCGTAGCGCACGAGCGCCTTGAGGTGTCCGTCCGTCGTCTCGATGAGAAATGTTATCAATTGGCGGGTGCGTTCTTCGTCGATCATCTGATCTGCCCTTCAAATACCGTGAGATGGGTCCGCGACTGAACAGTATAAAGACCCCGGTGGTCGGCGGTCGTCGTGGCGGTCACACCCGTTCGACGCCGGTGAACTCGAAACGCGCACCCGGTAACTCGGTGTCGCCGTCGGGCGCGACGCCGACGTCGACGATTTCGCTGTCGGTCACGGCGACGTCCCAGTCGTGGGCCTTGGCGATGCGGGTGACGATGGCGAGTCCGAAGCCGGTCCCCTCGCGGTCGGTGGTGTAGCCGGTCTCTAAGACGTCCTCGCGTTCGTCTTCGGGGATGCCGGGGCCGTCGTCCTCGACGTAGAACCCGTCGGGGAGCGTCCCGACGCGCACGTGGACGGCGGGACCGGTGTGCTCGCCGGCGTTATCGGACGTAGTCCGATTGCTCGTCGAACCGTGTTCGCCGGCGTTATCGGACGTAGTCCGATTGCTCGTCGAGCCATGCTCGACGGAGTTCCGAAAGAGGTTCTCGAACACCTGCTGGAGCAGGTCGGGGTCGGCGACGATTCGGCCCTCCTCGACGGCGAGCACGGCGTCTTCGGTCGCGACGGTCTCCCAGGCTGCGGTCGCGACCGACTCGACGGTCACGGACTCGGGGTCGGCGGTGTCCTCGCCGGTGCGGGCCAGCGACAGCACGTCCTCGATGATCGTCTCCATGCGGTCGAGTGCATCCTGGACGTCCGCGAGGTGGTCGAGGTCGCCGGTCTCCTCGATCAGCGCCAGCCGGCCGTCGGCCACCTGGAGTGGATTGCGGAGGTCGTGGGAGACGACGCTCGCGAACTCCTCGAGGCGTTCGTTGTTGCGCTTGAGTTCGGCCTCTCGGGCCTGCAGGCGACGCTCGCGCTCGTTGCGGCTGACCGTCCACCGTCCGAGGCCGACCAGCAGCGCGGCCGTCGCGACCAGCAGGCCGAGGTCGCGAAAGACGAACGAAAACGGCGCCGGCTGATCGACGACCGCCGCCAGCAGGTCGGTCACGGCGTACAGTCCCAGCGTGACGATGCTGACGAGGATGGGCCGGTAGACCCGCCGTTCGCCCCGGAGCAGTTCGACGAAGAACACCCCCACCAGCGGCACGGGCAGGTACAGCACTGCAACGACGACCGTCGGGTCGACGGCGGTGTCCGCGGGCGGAAACGCCAGCAACTGGCCGACGGCGAACGTCGCCATCGCAGCCCCGAGCACGGCCACCCGGGTCGTGGCGGCACGGCTGGTCGCGGCGGCGGTCACCGCCCGGAGTTCGTCGACGAGCCGTGCCATCGTTTCGAGTAGTGAACGCGAACGGTATCAGTGTGCTCCTACAGTCGCAGTTCCTCGGCGGCCTCCCAGCGCGGTTCGAACGTCCGCTGAACGTCGGCCGCGAACTCCCGATCCTTGAGGTCGATGACCGCGAACATCTCCTCGGCGTCGAGCGGATGGGGCACCTCGATGCACACCTCGGCGTCGTCGACGAGTTCGAAGGTGCCGCTGACGTTCGGGCTGGTCCGGACCTCGAAGCGCTCGTGTTCCTGGTGGCGGTCGCGGTAGCGCCGGCCGATGCTCTCGGGCAGCGACGCGACCAGTTCCGGGCGCAACAGCAGGGACACGCGGACGCCCCGGTCCAGCGCCGCCTCGAGCGCCTGGAAGAAGCGCTCGCCGACCTCGTCGACGTCGAACTGCGGCCCGAGGCGGGTCGCGACGCCGACGATGCGGTCGTCGGCCGCCGACAGCCGCTCGACGAGCAACTCGAGGGATTCGTGGGGACCGACCGCCGCGGTCCAGAACCGCTCGTCGACCGGTTCCGAGCGGTCGAGTTCGGTCACCAGGTCGTCGACCAGTTCCTCGTACTGGCGCTTTTCGGCATCGAGTTCCCGTTTTTTGTCCTCTAGCAGCCGATCGAGCGCCGTGTCGGGTTCGACCGCGAGATACTTCTTCGGTCGGCTGGCCGTCTGGGTGCGGACGAGGTTGTACGTTTCGAGACTGTTCACCACGTCGTAGATGCGTCCCATCGGGACGTCGCTGGCCCGCGACAGCTCCTTGGCCGTCGTCGGCCCCGCCTCTAGCAGCGCGCGATACGCCCGAGCCTCGTACTCCGAGAGTCCCAGGTCCCTGAGGCTTGCCATCGATTTCACCTCGAACGCCCCCACAATAAACGCAGCGGATGTTTACGACGAGTCGGTCAGGAGCGATTCGAGTTCGGGCGGCGTCGCCGCGGTGCCGCGGCGCGTCCCGTCGGCCTGCAGCGCCGCCTCGCCGTCGGGAGCGCGGTCGGTCTCCGGCACGACGGTCGTCTCGTGGTCGGCCAACCGCAGCGCCGCCCGGTGGAGGTCGCTGCCGGCCGGGGGACCGACCAGCACCGCGCGGGGACGCCGGAGTCGCGCCGCGACAGTGGCGTAGCCCGCCGCCTCGACGCCCATGCGGTCGCTTGCCGCAGCGAAGGCGGCGACGGCCTCGCGGGCACGACGCCGGTAGCGCTCCTCGCCGGTGAGCGCCGCGAGGTCGCACAGGCCGGCCGCCAGCGCGGCGTTCGTATCGAGCGGATACAGCGGCCGGTCGAGCAGTCCCGGGCCGTCGGTCGGCCCGTCGCGGTAGGCTCCGTAGTCGGTGCCGAGCGCGTCGACGGCGTAGTCGGCCACGGCCCGCGCGGGACCGGGGTCGCCCAGGACCGACCAGGCCGTCGTCAGGGCATCGAGGACGCGCGCCTGATCGACGAGCAATCCGGTCGGTGCCCCCACGTCGGGATCGTGACGGACCGCCCCGTCTCCGTCGACGAGTTCGTCGACGAGATACGCGCGGGCGCGCGTCGCGTACCGCCGGGCGCGCTCGTCGTCGGTGTACGCCGCCAGCGTCAACAGCGCGTCGACGGCCAGCCCGTTGCGGTCGGCCAGCGGCGTGGGATCGACCGGCGGTGCGGTCGCGTCCTCGCGGTCGGTCGGCCCCTGCCGGTAGTAGGACTCCCCGCCGGCCTGGCTGGCGGCGAACGCGCCACCGCTCGCGTCGGCACCCGGCGGGTCGTCGACCCACAGCGTCGTCGTCAGGTACTCGACGGCCGATCCGGCGGCCTCGCGGTAGGCCGTCTCGCCGGTGTAGCGGTAGGCGTGCGCGAACGCCCGCACCAGCGCGGCGTTGACGTCACAGAGCTTCTCGTGGCGCGGTTGCCCCCACGACCGCGTCGTCGCGTACCGGAAGAAACCGCCGCCGTAGGTGTCGAGCAGGTGGGTCCGGATCGCCTCGAGGGTCCGCGTAGCCTGCTCGCGGGCGCGAACGAGCGCGAACTCGACCGTCGGAGCCAGCGGAAACTTCACGTCGGTCCCCCACCCGCCGAACTCCTCGTCGAAGGCGGCCTCTAGTTGTGCGACCATCCGCCGTTCGACGCCGTCGTCGAGGGTCCCGCCCGGCGGCGTCGCGTTCGACAGCGAGCGCGGCACCGACCCCGCGGCGGTCCCCCGACCGTCCCAGCGTTTCCGCACGGCGTCGAGAATGTCCCGGAACCCATCGGGGCCGAGGAACGTCGCGCCCGTGAGGATTTCGCCGGCGGGCGTCAGGAACACCGTCGAGGGAAACCCGCCCATCGTGTACCGCTCGCGGACGCGCGGCCGGCGGTCGGCGTTCGCGCGCACCGGGACGAACCCGTCGTTGACGTTGGCCGCGATGTGGGGCTCGGCGTAGGTGCGTCGGTCCATCTCCCGGCACTCGGCGCTCCAGGGGACCGTCAGCGACAGCAACAGCGGCTTGCCCGTCCGCTCGGCGGCCGCGAACGCGTCGGCTCCCCACTCGCGCCACTCGACGTTCGTCTCCGGGGCGGCGTCCATGCGCCGGGCTAGGTGCGTCGCGCGATAAAGGTTGCAGGATACCGTCCGTCGGCGGTGTCGCACGTTTCTCCAATCGTGAACCCGTGAGTTCGTCACTGCATCAGCAGTCGCTGAATACTAACTGCTGACAAAATTGGTCTGCAAGGTGTAGAGGGAGCAATCATCGTTTTTGATTGGATTGTCGCCATCAGAAGAAAAGAACATAGGCAGCACCTATCAAGAAAAAGACTAATATGAGCAGCACAACCCAATCAGGCAGGTCTTGAAGCGGGTCTTCATCCATTAGAACATCCCTCCAGCCAATATTGTAACGAGTTGTGAGTCTATCACAGTACTCACCTTCATATTCCGGGGATACCCCCACCAAGACCGCCTCCACCTCCGAAGTCATGGTCCTCTCCGAAATTCTCCCGGCGCTTAATGATGAACGTGAATTGCGTCTGGTTCATTCCCATACCACGACCTTGAGCAAATTTGTTTTCAACCTCTCGCCAGCCATCCATATCATCGATACCACATGCGAGAGAGATCACATATGGATAATTGTCGGCGTAGTCTTCAAGTTGCCCACGTAGTTTCCGCTTCTGGTCATTTGAGAAATGGCGTTTCATTTCTATTCCAACTGTATCATCGACGACAACATCACCGTGGGCAGTCCCGCGTTCACGGTTGACCACGTGGTTACTGCCACCACCGCCACCCACAATCTGGTCCATTATGTTCCCACTTTCCCTGTTGAGTTCCTCATCCAGAAACTCGGACAACTCCTTCTGGAATTTGCTTTCGTGCCCGTAGTCCATGGACGGTCTCCATGCTTGGACCAATTCAACCACTTTTTGATATATTTGATTGCCTTGTCCGAACATAGTTCATATGAGATGACAAAACATAATAAAGGTGATGTCCAGCGATGGGTGTGTAACGTTTCTCTTCTTTTGCTGAATATGTGCGATCCATCTTGCACGGCTCAAGAGAGATGATCGACGCTCGACAGGTGAAGAACCGAATTGGTACCGACAACTTCGCAGTTGATGGACCATTGAGTTGCTATGCAGTCGACGGATCGACCCAATACGGACGATAGCGCCGACCCGGCAGCCCCTTCCGTTCCCACCAAATTTCGGCTGCTCGAACAGGCATCAGGGTGGGAACGAAAGGGGCCGTCGGCCACTACCCCCGTCCGGTCTCCGATCGGCTTGTGGTGATTCCCGTTCCACACGTCGCATTGCCCGTCCGTCTCGCGGGGCGTTTATGCCCCCGGAGGGCGAACCCGCCGGCAATGAGAGTCGGCATCGTCGGACAGAAGGGCAACGAGCGGGCGGCGTCGCTGGCGGCCCGGCTGTGTGCGAGTCTGCTCGACGACGACGCGTCGGTCGCGATCGACGAGGCGACGGCCGCGACCCTCGAATCGCGGGCGGACGCGGGCGTCGATGGCGCGAGCGGACCGGTCTACGAGACCGTCCACGTCGACGAGATGGCCGGGACGGACCTGGTCGTCTCCATCGGCGGCGACGGAACGTTCCTGTACGCCGCTCGGGGAGCCGGAACCACGCCGATCATGGGCGTGAACCTGGGCGAAGTGGGGTTTCTCAACGCCGTGGACCCACAGCGGGCGGTGGACGTCGTCACCACGGAGGCGGCGCGACTGGCCGCCGGCGAGGACGTCTGTACGCGCGAGATGCCCCGCGTTCGCGCCCGGACCGACGACTGGGAGCTCCCCGCAGCGCTCAACGAAGTCGTCGTGCAGGGGCCACAACGCGGGCACGGCAACGGGGCGACCGTCGACGTGGCCGTCGACGAGCAGGAATACGACGCGGGCCACGCCGACGGAGTACTGGTCGCGACGCCGACGGGTAGCACGGCCTACAACCTCAGCGAGGGCGGGCCACTGGTCCACCCCGCGGTCGACAGCCTGATCGTGACCGGCATGTGCTCGACCGACGGGATGCCACCGCTGGTGGTCGACGACGACGTGATGGTGACCGTCAGGGTGACCGACGCAGCGTCGGCAGTCGTCGTCAGCGACGGCCGGCGTCGACGGGAGACGGCGACGCCCGCGACGGTGACCATCTCGCTCGACGACGACCCGGTCAGAATCGCCGGGCCGCCGCTCGATTTCTTCACCGCGCTGGGCAAACTCGAGTGATACGGATTCGCGTTACCGTGTCGTCGCGTCGAACTGCGATTCCGGGACGCTACCGCTTGGCCGTCGCGAACAGCACCGGTGCGACGACGAGCAAGACGATGCCGAAGAACTTGTACTGGATGACGCTTCCGAAGATGCTGAGGTTCTTGACCGCGAACAGCGACCCGGGAGTCACTAGCAGGAGGAGGCCGAACAGAACCGTATGCAGCGTGAACAGTTTCCGGGACCCCTGGATCAGTGTCGCGACGAGCCCGAGCAAGTAAACGACCAGAAGCACGTCCCCGAGATTGATCTTCAGCAGGAACGAGTCGAGGACTTGCAGCGGTAACGCGAACATTGCTAGTCCGAACTGGCTCTGTCGCCGTCTTTAAAGTTCCGTTATCGCCGTCGCTGCGGGCGTCGCCCATCGAAGGACAAGATACTTAGCCACGGCGAGTTACTCGCAACGTGAGTAACCAATGACGATCCTCGTCACGGGGGGCGACGGCTACATCGGGTGGCCGACGGCCCTGCGAATCGCGACTCGCACCGACGACCGCGTCCTGCTGGTGGACAACTTCGCCCGCCGCGAGTGGGTCGAGGAGGTCGGCGCGACCAGCGCGACGCCGATCGCGAGCATCGACGAACGCATCGAGGCCGCCGAGGACGTCTTCGGCGTCGGGAACCTCTCGTTCGTCGAGGGCGACCTCGTCGAGAAGTCGTTCGTCGACGAACTGCTGGCGGTCCACGAACCCGACGCCGTGATCCACACGGCCGCCCAGCCCTCGGCACCGTACTCCCAGATCAACGGCGAGCGGGCCAACTACACCCAGCACAACAACATGCAGGCCACGCGCAACCTCCTGTGGGGCCTGCAGGAACAGGACATGACCGACACCCACGTCGTCGAGACGACGACCACCGGCGTCTACGGCGCGCCCGAATTCCCGATTCCCGAGGGCGGGGCGGTCATGGAACACGGCGGCGAGCGCGACGACGTGCCGTTCCCGGCGATGGCGGGGAGCTGGTACCACCTCACCAAATCGCACGACGCCGCGAACCTGCGACTGGCGCACAAGCAGTTCGACGTTCCGATCAGCGACGTCCGGACGGCCATCACCTACGGCACCGAGACCGAGGAGACCCGCGAGGACGACCGCCTGAAGACCCGCTTCGACTTCGATTACTACTTCGGGACCGTCGCCCACCGCTTCTGTGCGCAGGCGGTCGCGGGCTACCCCGTCACCGTCTACGGCAAGGGCCAACAGCGCAAGCCGTTCGTCAGTCTCGAAGACGCCGTCGAGGGGCTGGCACGGCTGGCGCTCGCCGACCCCGACGACCGGCCGGCCGACCTCACGGTCTACAACCAGGTCACTCGCGCCATCTCCATCGTCGAGATCGCCGAGACCATCGCCGACGTCGGCTCGGCGTTCGACCTCGACGTCGACGTCGAGCACTTCGAGAATCCCCGCGACGAGGACGAGACCCACAAGATGGAGATCGACGACGACCGCTACGCCGATCTCATCGGCGGCCAGGCGATGGACTTCGAGGCCGGCGTCACCGACATCTTCGAGACGCTGACCCGCTACGCCGACACCATCGAGGCCCACGAGGACCGGTTCCTCCCGGGCGTGCTCGACGAGGCGTGAGATGGACGTCCTCGTCACCGGCGGCTGTGGCTACATCGGCAGCGTCCTCGTGCCGTCGCTGGCCGCCCGCGACGACGTCGACCGCGTGGTCGTCCTCGACGACCTCTCGTCGGGGTCGCCCCGGGCGCTGATGGGCGCGCTGGGAAACGGCAACGTCGCGTTCCACCGCGGCGACGTCCGCGAGTACGGCGACGTCGAGAACGCCCTGCGCGGCGTCGACACCGTCGTCCACCTGGCGGCCATCACGGGAGCGTCGAGCACCCACGACCGACGCGAGGAGACCTTCGCCGTCAACCTCGACGGCACCGAGAACGTACTGAAGGCCGCGGGCAAACTCGGCGTCGGCGACGTCGTGCTTGCGTCGTCGTGCAACGTCTACGGCCGCGCGACCAGCACCGACCTCACGGAGACGGTCGACCCCGACCCGATCAACCCCTACGCGGAGACGAAACTGCGGGCCGAGCAGTTGCTCGCCGACTACTGCGACGCCCACGACATGCGCGGGACGGCCCTGCGGATGAGCACCAACTACGGGTTCGCGCCGGGCGTCCGGTTCAACCTCGTGGTCAACTACTTCGTCTTCCGGGCGCTGACCGGCCGGACGCTGACCGTCTACGGCGACGGCAGCAACTGGCGGCCGTTCGTCCACGTCCGGGACGCCGCCGCCGCGTACGAACACGCCGCGACGAACGCCGACGACTGGGACCACCACGTCTACAACGTCGGGTCCGGCGACGCCAACTACCGCATCGCCGAAATCGCCGAGATCGTCCTCGAGGAGGTCGGTCCCGTCGACGTGACCTACCTGGAGGACGAACATCCCGGCCCCTCCTACCACGTGAACTTCGACCGCCTCGCTGCGACCGGCTACGAGACCGAGTGGACGCTCCGTGCGGGTATCCGCGACGTCGCCGATCGGTTCGTCGAGGGCGACGCTGGTGAGAGCGTGAACCGACACGCGAATACCGACGCCGACGAAACGAGCACCACCGACCACGACTGACGCCACCGACCACGACTGACGCCACCGACAATGACCGACACTACCGAGCACGACCGAAACTACCGACCATGACTGAGAACACGCGCGTCGCCGTCACCGGCGCGGCGGGATACATCGGCAGTCGCGTCGTCCAGCAACTACACGAACAGCACCCCGACTGGGAGATCACGGCCCTGGACAACTTCTATCTGGGGACCGTCCGGGAGGTCGGTACCACGAGCGTCCAGCACGTCGACATCCGCGACCGCGACATGCTCGAGGCGACGCTGTCGGGGGCCGACGTCGTGATGCACTTAGCGGCCATCAGCGGCGTCGACGACTGCGAGGAGCAGGGCGACCTCGCCTACGAGGTGAACGTCGAGGGGACCACCAACGTCGCCTGGTTCTGTCGCAAGACCGGCGCGGGACTGATCTTCCCGTTCAGCATGGCGACGATCGGCGATCCCCGGGAGTTCCCCATCACCGTCGACCACCCACGGGACCCGCTGAACTGGTACGGCCGGACGAAACTGCTCAACGAGCGCGCTATCGAGACGTTCGCCGACGACGCCTTCCCGGCGCACCTGTTCATGATCTCCAACCTCTACGGCGAGCACGTCGTCGACGACCAGCGCGTCTCGAAGGGGACGGTCATCAACTTCTTCGTCGACCGGGCGCTGGCCGACGCGCCGCTGACCGTCTACGAACCCGGCACGCAGGCGCGCAACTACGTCCACGTCAAGGACGTCGCGCGTGCCTACGTCCGGAGCGCCGAGCGCCTGCTCGACCAACTCGAAGACGGCGCGACCGGCACCTTGAAGTACGAAATCGCCAGCGACGAAGACCCCAGCATCCAGGCCGTCGCCGAACTGGTCCGGTCGCTCGCGACGGAGGTGGCCGACGTCGATCCCGCCGTCGAACTCGTCGAGAACCCGCGCGGCGACGACGAGACGCTCGTCGAGCGATTCCCCGTCGACACGACGAGCGCCCGAGCGGACCTCGGCTGGTCGCCGACGTACTCCGTCGAGGACTCGGTCCGCAGGCTGCTGGAAGCGAAACTCGCGTGACGGCTCCGAACGGCCCGAGCAATCGGTGCGAATCCGACCCAGACCCGGGAGAAAGCGATAGGATTTTACTCCTCGATCCCCTCCGATTCGAACGCACAGTCCATTGGGGTAGTGGCCAATCCTGAAGCCTTCTGGGGGCTTCGACCCTGGTTCGAATCCAGGATGGACTATTCTCTCCACGAACGACCGAGCAGAGAACGGCGTCTCTCCGCGCCCGACCGATCAGTGAACGGCGACGTGCGTGCCGACGTCTTCGAGCAACTCGTCGATCGACTGCTCGGTCGGTTCGTTGCTCAACAGCACGTCGATGGGCAGCGTCGGCGCGCCGTCGACGAGATTTTCGAGCAGGACGAGCCGTTCGCGGGCGCGGGACATGCCGACGTAGAAGACCCGCCGTTCGTTGTCGGTCAGGGTCGGGACGGGGTCGGTGTGTTTGGTAAACTCCTCGACGCCGGGCACGTCGCGGCCCTCCTGTTCGACGGTGGCGGCCATCTGTTCGACGACCTTCTCGGTGAGGTCGGTCGCGACGAAGACGTGGTCGGCTTCGCGGCCCTTCGCGGAGTGGATCGTGCCGAGGCGAACGCGGTCGGGGTCCATGCCGCGGTAGTCGCCGGCGAAGTACGCCTCGACCGAGCGCTCCTGGAAGTTGGTGACCTTCCGGAGCATGTCGGCGGCGGAGACGGGGTCGGGGACGAACGGCGCGTACTCGCGGACGAAGTCGGGGTCGACGTAGATTTCCGCGAGGTCGTCGACTGGCGCGGCCTCCTGGCGCTCGTCGATGGCGTCGAAGAAGTCGTCCCGTTCGCCGGTGCCGAAGGCCGAATCGGCCAGCATGTCCGCCAGTCGGCGGGCCTGCAACGCGGTGAGCGGTTCGTCGGCGTCGATGGCCTCGATGGCGGCGACGTACTCGCTCAGTCGATCGGTCCACATCCGCTGGTCGGTCAGGCACGTGAATGGGATGCCCTCGTCGATGAACTCGTCGATGAACTGGAACATCTGGTAGCGCGCC
>JBDGSB010000140.1:0-12576 GCA_042217765.1 Haloarculaceae archaeon
TCAGTGTGATAACCGTGTGGCGACGTCGAACGGCAGCGACAACGGCGTCTGCGTGGGTTTACCAACCCGATAATAAATATCATACCGCGCGATGACACAGGTGGCGGATCGGTTCACGATCACGCCACCTCCGTCGGCTGCGACTGCCACTCCCGTTCCCCCCACCCCCCTTTCTTCCCGTTTCACCACCGTTTCACGGTAATCGATGGGCCGACTAGTGAACCGAATAATCGGACAACTATCGCCTCACTATTTACCCCCGACGACCGAACGACGGTCCGATGACGGGGATACACGACCTGCGCGGATTCCAGTACGACCTGCTCGTCGTCATCAGCGGCGTCGGGACGGCCAACGGGCAGACGATCCTCGCGGAGCTGCAGTCGTCTCTCAGTGACGACGTCAAGCCCGGACGACTGTACGACAACCTCGACGAACTCGTCGAGATAGGGCTGCTCGATTGCGCGACCGAGGGCCGCTCGAACCAGTATACGCTCACCGAGAAGGGCGAGCGGTTCGTCAAGGAGCGCCACGAGTGGGAGCAAACGCTCTTCGACGAGCAGGCCGGTCGATGAATCCGGCACTCGCGACGAGCAGCCGGCGATCCTGCCTCACGACGAGGACGTCACTCGAACACACGACGAGGACGTCACTCGAACACACGACGAGAACGTCACTCGAGATACCCCAGTCGTGCGAGTCGATCCTCGACGTCCGGCGAATCGACCTCGGCGTGCCGGGCGTCGTACGACGGGTAGGGGTCCGGAGAAACGGGGTCCGTAACCGGCAGCACGGTCCCGTCCATCCGGTCGCTGGGGGGGACACCCAGACTGGCGAGAACCGTCGGGGCGACGTCGAACAGGTGTGGTGAGGCCTCGGCGTCGGCGTCGATACCGTCGCCACAGGCGACGAAGACGCCGTTTCGCTTGTGATTCCACCGGGTTTTCCGGTCTCCGAACGGATCGCCGCTGAGTTGATCGGAGAGGAAATGCTGGAAGTCGTTGGGGACGACGACCACGTCGACGGCCGCGTCGGTCTTCGGACCGTGGAAGAAGTCCTCTCGTGGCCCCACCGTTTCGAACACCGGGTCGCCACACGGCGCGGTCGCGGAACGAAGCGAGTCGACGAGGTCCTCCCTGACGGTCTCGTACTCCGATTGTGGGACGACGCCATCGGGTTCCCGTCCTTCGAGATTGATCCGGACGCCGAGTTCCGTCCGCGACCGGAGGTAGGCCGTCGATTCCGCGAAATCGACCTGTTCGGACCCCGTCCGGGAGACGTTCGACGGGAGGTATTCGCTGACCGTGTCGGCGAGGTTGACGCGTTCGAGGGCGGCCCGCACGCGGTTGGCAGTCAACCCGACGGAGGCGGCACCGGCCGCGATGCGTTCGACGGCGGACGGCTCCCACGTCTCGGTCGTTTCCCCCTGGCGGAGTCGTTGGCGAATCGGCGACCAGCCCGGCATTCCCTTCCCGCCTTTCGTTGCACTGACGAACCCCTCGTCCCGCAGGTAGTCGTTGACGCGAAACTGGGCGCGCTCGTACGTCCCCATGCCGTGATCGCTCGCGAGAAACACCCGGTCGGGGTCCGTCTCGTCGAGCACCGTCGCGATGGTTTCGTCCATCGCGTCGTACACCGGCTGGACCACGTCCCAGTCGCCGTCGAACTCGTGAAAGACCGTGTCGGACCGCTGGAACTGGACGAATCCGAAGTCGGGAGCGAACCGATCGACGAGATACGTGAACGCGTCCCCACGCATACGAACGAGGTTCCGGTACTCCCGGCACTTCTCCTCGTCCGTGTACGCGTCGTCGTCGGTGTGGTAGGCGGGATACACCCGATACGCACCGATTTCGTCTCTGACCTCGTCTAGCACACCCTCGGGGTGACACGTCGGGTCTTCACAGCTCATGAACCCGGGAACGACGGCACCGTCGATCGCCGGCGGCGGGGCCGTGACGGGCCCGTTCACGACGACGCTAGTGAGCCCGTGGCGGTCGAGCAACTCCCAGATCGTGAACTCGGAGACGTCCTCGGCGGTGACGACCCGCCAGTCGTAGCCGTCGTACGTGACGAACCCGTAGACGCCGTGCTTGCCCGGGTTGACGCCGGTGTACACGGACGGCCACGCGCTCGGCGTCCACGGCGGAATCTGTGATTTCAGCGGCGCACAGAACCCGTCCTCACAGAGCGACCGAAGCGTCGGCAGTCGTCCGTCGTCGAACAGCCGTTCGAACACGGGGAGACACCCGGCGTCGATGCCGATGAGTAGGGTGTCGAGGTCCGTCCCGGTCACGGCAGATCACCCGATATCGCCCGATACGTCTGGTGTACGACCCCTATTTCGGCCGATACTCGCTGTGAACGCCACCACTCTGTCACGATCATCGATCCATCGTAACGGCGGATTTCATTTCATTATGAAGCAGGTAACCGTTCACGACCCGACGATCAGGTGGGCCGTCAACGCCCCGAGCGCCGTTCGCAAGCGCTGGGAGATGGCCGACGTGGACACGTCGAACATCTCCGCTAACCTGTTCTGAGAGATACCACGCGGTGTTTCGAAGTAGCCACAGTCGTAGGCGGTAACGAGCAGTTCTCTCTGTGCCGGCGTGAGCGCCGGGCCGTCCGGAGCGTCGAGAGACCGGAGGCGGGACAACCGCGTCACGCTCATCGACACCCCCGCCGCCCGACACGTGTCGTTGAGTTCGGCGAGTGTGTCTCTAGAGGGCAGGTGTGCGTGTACGTTCCACTCGTCGCGGCGTCCGCGTACCCTTCGGACGGCCGCATCGAGTTCCGTGAACAGTTCGACGAATCCGTGTGCGCCGTCCTCGACGACGATCCGGTACAGTCGTTCCCGCTCGAAAGACGCGACGAGACTGAACTCGGCGACCGTCGGGTCGCTCTCGAAGACCGTCGGTAACTCCTCGAAGAAGGTGCCGGAGACGGTCACGAAATGCCGGTCGGGATCCGACGTCTGCCAGGACTGGTGGTCGAGTTGAAACGTCAGGTCGCGACACGTCGTCATGGTGGGCACGAGCATGAAATCCGGTGCGTGCAGACGCACTTCCACGTCGAGTTCGTACGGTTCGTCGAGAGACGCGCGATGATCACCTGGGCCGGCTTCGGGTGTCGCAGGAGACGTACCACGTAACGACTCGTCCTGATCGCACATTCACGATCACTTGAACCGCCGCCACCAATTCGATTCTCACTATTATCACGCCGTCGCCGCGTCCATCACGCCTAGATAGCTAGCCGACGGAGACGGACCGCACGTCGGCCCGTGATCGTTGCACCGGGTTTTGGGTACCCGTAATCGAAACATCGGTGGAGGCTGTTGGCCCACCTTCGGAATTACGCCCACACTATGTGAAACAATAACGTCCACCACTTATGGTCGAGAATCGGAACACTAGACGTACGATGTACGAACTCACTGGCTTTCAGCGAGACCTCCTGTTCGTCATCAACAGTCTCGGTCCGGCCAACGGCCAGGAGATCCGCGAGCGAGTCGAAACGTCTCGGGAACGGACACTGTCTCGTACGCGGCTGTACGGGAACCTGGACGAACTCGCCGCCAGGGACCTCGTCGAAAAGACGTACACCGGCGGTCGAACCAACCTGTACGTGGCGACCGACCGAGGTCGTAACGCCCTCCGCACGCGCCTCGAATGGGAAGAACAGTATCTCTCACCCTCGCTCGTCTGAAGCGCCCCCGGAATCGAGCCAGCGGCGACGGCAATTCGAACAACAGAACGAGCGTAGTTCGACCGCGTCGGCGGCGACGACCGGATGCCACCTGTGGAGGTCGAGAAACGAACCGCAGTGAGAACACCGCTTGCGATGCCACGGACCCCAGCCTCGCTGGGACCGTCCCGTCGCGAGTGTGCGTCCGTGACTCCGGAGACAGTCCATAGTGAGCGATCGGCGACTGCGGCCCTATTCGTTCCCGTTCGGATGTCCGTCGATTAAGTGTCCACGGTCGACGGCCGCGTCCGCCACGCGCTCGCGACCCCGTTCGGTCATCGCTTGCCCTCGAGCACTTTGGCGGCGGTGAGGACCGGGTCCCAGACGGGGGCAAACGGCGGGGCGTACGACAGATCGAGAGACGAGAGTTGCGCGGCGGTCATCTCGGCGTACAACGCCGCGACGACCGTGTCGACGCGCTTGGCGACGCCCTCGCGGCCGACCACGCCCGCGCCGAGGACGCGGCCGCTCTCGCGGTCGCCGACCAGCGTGACCTGTATCTCCGTACCGCCTGGGTAGTAGTGTGCGCGCGACGGTGCCGTGATGGTGACCGACACCGGGTCGAATCCGGCCTCGCGGGCGACCTCGTCGTCGACGACGCCAGTCCGGGCGACCTCCAGGTCGAAGGCCTTCAGCGCGGCCGTGCCGGCGATTTCGCCGACCGGCGTGGGGTCGCCCGCGAGCGTCTGCCCGACGGCGCGGCCGGCGCGATTGGCCGTCAGCGCAAGCGGGACGTAGGTCGGCCCGCCGGTCACGACGTGGGTCGCCTCGGCGCAGTCGCCGGCGGCGTAGACGTGCTCGTCGTTCGTCCGCCCGTACGCGTCGGTCGCGATGGCCCCCGTCGGCCCGGTTTCGATGCCCGCCGCGGTGGCGAGGTCGACGTTCGGCGCGACGCCGACGCCGACGAGCACCAGGTCGACGGGGACCGACCCGTCGGCGGCGTCGATGGCGGTCACCGATTCGTCGCCCCGGATGGCCTCCACCGCCGTGTCCAGGTGGAGGACGACGCCCTGCTCGGCGAGGTGGTCCTCGACGACGGCCGCCGTCTCGGCACCGAACGGCTGGAGCACGTGGGGCAGCATCTCGAAGAGGTGGACGTCGAGGTCGTGGGCGGCGAAGGCCTCGGCCATCTCGATGCCGACGTATCCGCCGCCGACGACGGCGACCGTCTCCGGTCCTTCGGCGGCGACGTACTCGCGTGCGGCCTCGCCGTAGCCCGTCGCCGGCACCTCGACGGTCGGCGTCTCGTGGCCGAGGTACTGGCGAATCGCCGCGGCCTCGTTCATGTCGTGGAGCGTGAACACGCCGTCGAGGTCCAGCCCCGAAAACGGCGGTTCGACCGCCCGCGCTCCCGTCGCAACTAACAGGTCGGAGTACCGCTGCTCGAACCTTCCGTCCGGTCCGGCGACGGTCACTGTCCGCCGGTCGCGGTCGATGGCGGTCACCTCGTGGTTCGTCCGGAGGTCGACGTCCCGTTCGGCGACGAACGTCTCCGCGGAAATCGACACCAAATCCTCGAGCGTCTCGACGTCGCCTTTGACGTAGTACGGTAGCCCGCAGGCGCCGTAGGACACCCACTCGCCCTTCTCGAAGACGACGACCTCCCGATCCGGCGTGTCCCGCTTGAGTTTGCTCGCGGCGCTCAGCCCCGCGGCGTCACCGCCGATTACCACGACTGGGTCGGTCATGCGCGACAGTTGGGTCCGAGCGAGCATAAAATATTGCACTGGTACCACAATACAATTGGCGGACGCACGGGTACGCACCGGGCGGCCGCCGTCCGCACAGAACGGTCCAGCAATCGGCGGGTCTCAGTCGAACTGGCCGACTTCGTGGAGATGATCGACGAGTTGCTCGTGTGTGTCGAACGTCTCGCCGCAGAGATTACAGCGATAGGTCGACGTTTGCGCCTCGATCATACGTGCACATACGACACAATCGCCAAATAGTGTGTCGACAGTTCCCAC
Source organism: Haloarculaceae archaeon (assembly GCA_042217765.1). GTDB lineage: Archaea > Halobacteriota > Halobacteria > Halobacteriales > Haloarculaceae > JARUKX01. The sequence continues at coordinate 5,718 of JBDGSB010000140.1, forward strand.
AGCGTGACAACGACACCGATCGACGGTGCGGAAACGAGAGGCGTTCGAGTACGCCGCCGCGGCCGCTAGTCGTCGACGGCGAGCGCATCGTCACTGCCCTAGTCGTCGACGGCGTCCGTGAAGCCCCACTCCTCGGCGCGGGCGGCGGCTTCCTCGCGGGCGCGTTCGCGGATGTGCTCGATTTTGGCCTCGTCGTCGAGAAACGCCTCGACGGGAGCCAGCGAGTCGGCGGCGGCGGCGTCGGCGATTCGATCGTCCGGTGCGTGTCGGCGGGTCCGCTCGGCGAGATCCGTGTCACCGAGTCGATCGGCCGGCATCGCCGGTGGCACGCACAACGCCGGCGTCTCGTGGAGGGATTCGAGCGCCGCGGGGTCGACCGCGTACAGTTCGAGCCAGTAGGGCCCGCTGGCTGCCAGGTCCGCCAGCGCCTCGGGGCCGCCGCGGTCAGTGCCGGTGTGGTAGGCCAGCACCGGAACGCCGTTCTCGAAGGTGACGACGCCGACGCCGTCGCCGTCGAGCAACAGCGCGTCCTGCGGTTCCAAGATCGCGTACCCCGTCAACCGCCGGTCGAGCGCGTTCGACAGGGCCGTTCCCGGATCGGTGACCGCACGCGACCGCCGGAGGCGACCCTCGGGGAGTTTCATGGTGGTTCGGGGACGACGGCGCTCCGGAAGCGATCCGCGACCGCGTCAGCGTCGCCGGTTCGAACGGTCAGCGTCGCCGCCGCTTCGCGAAAGCGGTCGGCGGGCGTGGCCCGCGGCGCGTACGCCAGCAACGGTTCGCCGGCACGGCGCGCCTCGCGGACGACGTCGCTGTCGGGGACGGTCGCCAGCGTCGGGCCCTCGAAGTACCGGCCGGCCTTCTCGGCGACGCGGTCGATCGCCTCCGTCTCGCGCACCTTGTTGAACAGCAGGCCCGCGACGCCGGTCCCGTAGGAGGTGGCGTACTCCTGGACTTTCAGGCCGTCCGACAGCGCCGGAATCGTCGGTTCGAGCACGACCACGACGCGGTCGGCCAGCACCACCGGCAACACCGCCGAGCGACTCGCCAGCGTCGCCGCCGAGTCCAGCAGGAGCACGTCGGTGTCGGCCGCCAGCGTCGCGACCACCTCCCGGAGTCGCGTCGGGTCGCAGGCGCTGAATCCCGAAAGCGACGTGCCACAGGGAACGACGTCCATGCCGAACCGCCGGTAGACCGCCGTGTCGACCGGCGCGCCGTCGGCGACCAGCACGTCGTGCAGCGTCGTCTCGACGTCCGCCAGCCCCGCGTGAAACAGGAGATTCGCCATCCCCGTGTCGGCGTCCACCACCGTCACGTCGTGGTCGTCGGCCAGCGCCATCCCCAGCGCGAGCGTGCTCGTCGTCTTGCCCGTACCCCCCTTGCCGCTGGCGACGGCGAACGCTTCGACCATTGGTTGTCACTCGTTCGTTCCGGAATAAAAGCCTGTGGATGAACCGCGGGGACGCGTCGACGACGTGGACGGTCAGGGCTCGAAGACCTCGGCCCGGCGGTCGGTGACGACGCCAAACCGGGCGTCGGCGACGGACTCCGGTGGCGTCGTCTCGGCGTAGCGAGAGGCGAGCGCCGCCCGAAGCGCCTCCCGGACGCAGGCGCGGGCGGCCCGCCCCACCTCGGAGGCGCTACCCGCGAAGGTCGCCGCGTCGCCGTCGGGGTCGCAGCCGACCACCACGGCGTCGGACGTGGTGCCGGTGAACCCGACCGCCTGCAGCAGCGTTGCAGTCTTCGCCTCGACTGCGGTCGACAGCAGCGTCGCCAGCGCACCGGACTCGAGCGCTCGCGTCGTCCCGACGACGACGTTGACCGTGCCGACCGGCGGGTCCGACGCGTCTCCGGACGCATCGTCGGATTCGAGAGCAGTACCGCCGTCGGAATCCACATCCGGATCGAGCGGCAGCGTCGCGGGGTTCGAGAGGCCCGCGGTCGCGACGGCCGCGACCGGTCCCAGGCGCGCGCCGCGAGCGTGGCGCTGGGAGACGCCGGTCAGCAGCGAGATGCCGGGTCGGTCGAAGCCGGCCTCGGTCGTGCGCTCGGCGACGTAGGCGTCGAGGTCGGTCCGGCCGAATCCCTCCGGAACGGTCACGTTGTAGACGACGTCGGCACGACGCAGGCCGCCGTCGAAGCCCGTCGCGAGCCAGCGGGCGTCCTCGCGAAGGACCTGCAGGACGTCCGCCGAGACGTGCGTCCGGAACATCAGACCCCCAGCGCCGCCAGGAGCCGGTCGTTCTCGTCGGGCAGACGCACCGCCACGCGGACGTGGCTGTCTAGCCCGCGGAAGGTGCGAGCGTCCCTGACGGCGACGCCGCCGTCGCGGCAGGTCTCGACGAGCGCGTCAACGGCATCGGACGTGTCCACGTCCAACAGGAGAAACGGGGCGTCGGAGGGATGGACGTCGTAGCCCGTCTCTAGCCGTTCGCGCATGCGCTCGCGCTCGCGCTCGACGCGGTGGCGCGTCGCGGCGACGAAGTCGACGTCCCGGAGACAGTGCGCGCCGACGGCGGCGGCGGGCGTCCCCAGTCCCCAGGTCACCCGGGCGGCGTCCAGGCGGTCGCGCAGTCGCCCGGTCGCGACGGCGAACCCGGCGCGCAGTCCGGGGAGGCCGAACAGTTTCGTGAGCGACCGCGCCACGACCACGCCCTCGCGGCCGGCCAGCGACGGGCGGTCGGTGAACCCGAGGAAGGCCTCGTCGGCGAGCACGGGCGTGTCGGCCTCGCGACAGCGGTCCGCGAACGACCGAAGGGCCGCGACGTCGTAGGCGTCGCCGGTCGGGTTGTTCGGATTGCAGACGACCGCCGCGGCGTGGCCGGCCGGATCGGCGTCGAGCAGGTCGTCGTAGGGGACGAACGCGACGTCGCCACCCTGCAGTCGGACCTCGCGGGCGTACTCGCCGAAACTCGGGTACGGGACCAACACCGACTCGCCGGCGTCGACCGTCGCCGCGAGCGCGAGACGAATCGCAGCCAGCCCGCCGGCCGTCGGGACGACCTGCCGGGCGTCACAGCCGACGTACTCGGCGGCGGCCGCACGGTACTCGGTGTAGGCGTCGGGCGGGTACGTCCGCGAGGCCGACAGCGACATGCCGTAGACCTGCGCGACCCCCTCCGGGAACTCCGGGTTGACGTTCGCGCTGAAGTCTAGCAGCCACGGGTCGTCCGTGCTGCCGTGAGGAACCCGTCCCGGAGCCGACCCGTCGGCCGACGCCGCGTCCGCGTCGATGAGGACGTCGATGGCGTCGCGGTCCATACTCCGCCGAGAGGCCGACGCGCCGGATAACGCTTTCGTCGGCGGCGTCACTACAGCAGCCGTTCGGCGACGGCCGCGTCGTCGCGGCGGTTGACGTTGATCGCCAGCCGCACGTCGTGGCTGACGAGCAGTCCCTCGCCCGCGTCGGCGACGACGTTCACTCCGGTCGGCGCGAGGTCCCGGCCGTCGACCTCGACGGTCGTGTCGGCGCTGACGCCGAGCACCCGTTTCAGCGCCGCCGGTACGGCCACGGTCAGCGAGCCGCCCTCGTGGGCCGCCAGGACGTCGTCGACGACCTCGGGGGCGAGCAACGGGAGGTCCGCAGCGACGGTCAACACCGGCGTGGAAATCCGGTCGTCGGCCAGCGCGACGTCCAGGTCCGCGACGTAGCCCTCTCCCGGCGTCTCGACTGTCGGACACCGGACGTGGGCGGCCGTCTCGGGCGCGTGCGGCGAGACGACCGCGTACGTGGCGTCGACGGACGACGCCGCCAGCGCGCCGCAGACGCGGTCGACCAGCGGCTCGCCGCCGACCGCCAACAGCGGCTTCTCGACGGCGGCGTCCAGGCGCGTTCCGCGTCCGCCACACATCACGAGAGCGTCCACGCGATCACCCCCGCGTGCAGCGCCGCGAGTCGCGCGAGCTGGTCGGCCGCGCCGAAGACGTCGCCGCTGGTCCCGCCGAGGTTGTCGCGGGCCCACCGCCGGACTGCCAGCCCGGTACCGACCGCCGCCAGCACCGCCACGAGCGCGGCCGGCGACGGAATCGTCAGCGCGACTGCGGGCGCGCTCGCGACCAGCGGGACGACGGCGTTCGACGGATTCGACTGTCCGGTGAACTGCGAGCCCATCCCCTCGTGGGCCGCGGTCCCGAGACACGACAGCAGCGCCATCGCGAGCTTCGCGCCCACCTCGCTCGCGACGACCAGCCCGACCGCGGCCCTGGGCGGCAGGCCGGCCAGTCCCAGCCCCGCCAGCGCCAGCGCGACGACGACGCCCGCCAGCGCGAGCGCGCCCCCGACGCCGAGGTCGGTGTCTTTTAGCACGTCCCGGCGGCGTTCGACGTCGCCGTGGACGACCGCCGCGTCACCCAGGTCGGCCACGCCGTCGAAGTGGTTGACGCCGATCACGACCGCCAGCGCCAGCAGGTACGCCAGCGCGACGGTGGGGGCCGGAATCGGCAGCGCGACGGCGACGCCCACGACGACGGCGAGGAGAACACCCAGCACGTAGCCCGCAAGCGGGAAGGCCACGGGCGTCGCCGCGAACGCCTTCCAGTGGGCCTCGCTCCTGCCGACGGGCACGCGCGAGAGGAAACCGAGCGCGCCGGCCAGCGCGGTCACGACCACGCCGATCCACCCCCACCCTCGTCGACGGTCACAGCCACGTCAGGACACCTCCCACGAGGTACGACAGCAGTCCCGCGATTGCTACCCCGCGGACGCTCCGATCGGCGTCGGCCCGCGAGGGGAGCGCACCGCCCGGGTTCAGGACGTACACCCCCGGCTTCTCCAGGCGGACGTCGAGCGCCGCGGCGGCGACGCCCATCGGCCACCCGGAGTTCGGCGAGGGAACGTCGGCCAGCCACGTCCGCGCGCGACCGAGCGCGCCGGGCGCGCCCATCGCGAGCGCGAGCGCGACGGCGGCCAGGCGCGCCGGCACCCACATCACGACGTCGTCGAGGGTCGCGGGCGCGTACCCGACCGGCTTCGAGCGGTAGCCCAGCATCGAGTCCATCGTGTTGACCGCCTTCACCCACGCCGCGCCGGCGGCGGCCAGCGCCAGCGCGACGGCCGGCGAGACGGTTCCACCGACGAGCGCGCCCACGACGAACGCCGACAGGGACGCGACCAGTCCGTCCGCGAGGTTCTCCGCGAGACTCTCGACGACGGCGCTGCGAACCTGTCCGGCCGACAGCGTCGACGCGTCCCGGCCGGCCAGCGCCAGCAGTCGCTCCCGGGCGACGTCGAGGTCCGTCTCGGTCGCCGCCGCGACGTCGCGCCCGACCGACAGCAACAGCCGCAACGTCGTACTCACGAACAGCACGAGCGCCGCGAGGACGACGCCCGCCAGCGGCCGGACCGTCGCGAGCGCCCACACGAGCACCGCCACCGCGACGGCAGCGATCAACGGCAGGACGAGCGCCGCGAGGCCGCCGACGAGCCGGGGCCGCGACCACTCGCGGTCGACTCGGCCCACGAGCCGCCCGAACCACGCGACCGGATGGACCGATTCGGGCGGTTCGCCGACGGCCAGATCGAGCGCCAGCGCCAGCCCGAGTGCCGCCGTGCTCAGCGACACACCAACGCCTCCTCGAAGTACGACGGCAGGTCCGCCAGCGGGACGTCCGACAGTAACACGGGCGTCCCGCCGAGCGTCCGCAGACCGCCGTCGGTCCGCGGGTCGTCCCCGACGTGATGGAGGGCTGCGGGCGAGACGCCCAGCCGGTCGGCCACGCACTCGAAGGCCCCGTCGAAGGGCTTTCGCCACCCGCAGTCGACGCTGGCGACGACGGCGTCGAAGTCCTCCGCGTGCAGGTCCGACCGGTCGAGCGTCCGTTCGACCAGCCCCGGCACGCTGCAGTTCGAGAGCACGCCGACCGGCCCGTAGTCGGCGGCCGCCGCTACCGCTTCGGACGCGCCATTTCGCGTCCGGACGGTCGTCGGATCGAACGCCTCGCACACGGCGGCTGAAACCGCGTCGTGGTCGACGCGCACGTCCCGGCTCGCCAGCGCGTCGTCGACGTGCTCGATCAGCGAGTACTCGCGCCCGCGCTGTAGTTCCCGGTGGGATTCCCGGAACGCCGTGCCCCAGTCGTCGGGCACGGACACCCCCCGGTCGCGAAGCGCCGCTGCGACCGCGTCGCCCGGGTCGCCGGGACGCTCGACGGTTACCAGCGTGTCGAACAGGTCGAACGATACCGTCACGCCCGGTACGTGGCTGCAAGCGTACTTCAAGTGTACGAACCGCGGCTCTCGGCCGTGACGAGCGCGACACTGCACCTCGACCGAAATCACCGGAGAAAACAGGTCACCGCCGCGGTTGAACGATCATTCCTCGAGCGATACCCACTTCTCCCGGCGGACGTCGTACCCGCCACAGACCGGACAGGAGTGGTACTGAAGTTCGAAGCGCCGCTCGCAGGACAGACAGACGTACTGCTCGTCCAGGTCGTCCGGTGGCGACGCACCGGTGGCCCTATCGAAGATACCCATCCTTACCACGACCCAACTAGCGGGCTCCAGTACCAAAAAGAGGGCAGACGTTTCATAACAGGCCGAGAGGATCCAGGAGTCGTAGATTCGACCGATTCGCTGGTTCTGGCGAGTGGCTGGTTCGGGCGAGTGGCTGGTTCGGGCGACCGGCGTCGCGGCCGCTGTGGCGGCACTCGTTCTCGACTCCGTAACCGAGATTCGACGTTTCGTCGACACCGGCAGTCGACGGGGTGAGGAGCCACTACGAATCGGCTGGACGTACTTTTCGCTCGTCGTACTGGCTCGCGGAAAAGTAGTCCGCCCTCCCCGATTTGAACGGGGGACTGCGGCTCACGGCCTTCAGAGAGGCTGAGCGGGTGCTTCACCGACTGTCATGGCTTTGCA
>JBDGSB010000028.1:0-12390 GCA_042217765.1 Haloarculaceae archaeon
CCAGGAGTGGAAAAACGAGCAGAAGGCCGACAACTGGATGGAACTGGCCTTCGGGTCGGACATGGACGACGAGCAATACGGTGCCATCGCCAACGAGTTGCTCGCGGCGTTCGGTTCGCTGTACGACGGCTTCGAGCAGGCCGCGATCCACGGCAGCGAAGCGTTCGATGACGTCGACCTCTCGGCGGAGGAAATCGAGGTCGTCGTCGAGACGGCCCGAGAGAACGTCTCGGTCCCCTACGTGAAGGTCACCGGCTACGTCGACTTGCAGTGTCCGACCGGCGGCGGCGTCGACGTCATCAAGGAAGCGTTGCAGGCCGCCGAGGGCAACGGCGAAGTCCCCGAAGAGATCCAACTCGAGGTCACCTACGTCGGCGCGCCGGAGTACCGGATCGAGGTGAAAGCGCCGGACTACAAGACCGCCGAGAAGGAACTGGAAGCATCGGCCGGTCGCGCCCGGACCGTCGTCGTCGATCACGGCGGCTCTGCCGACTTCCACCGGGAACGCAACGCCGACGAGGAGTAACTCGCCGACGAAACGAACTCGAACGGCCAGACGAGATGAAATCGGACATTCGGGTGTGCTCGGCGTGGCGCGACGCTCACGACAGACCGGTGTACACGCTCGGCGACCGGTGTCCGGAGTGCGGTGCAACGGCGGTCAACTCCGCGCCGGCACCGTTCAATCCCGAGGACCCCTACGGCGAGTATCGACGCGCTCTTAAGCGGCGGCGACGCCAGTAGGGCCTATGGACGAGTTCGAAATCGAACCCGTCGCCGAGCGGAATCTGCGCGACCCCGTACTCGTCGAGGGGTTGCCCGGCGTCGGTCACGTCGGAAAACTCGCGGTCGAGCACCTGCTAGAGGAGTACGACAGCGAGTTGATCCGCCGCGTCTACTCGAAGCACTTCCCTCCACAGGTCAGCATCGAGGACGGCCGGACGCAACTCGCCAGCGCCGAGTTTCACGCCGTCTCGCTGGACGACCGCGACGTACTGGTGCTGACCGGCGACCACCAGGCCCAGGACAACGCCGGCCACTACGGGCTGACCGACACGTTCCTCGACGTCGCCGCCGCCTTCGACGTCGACCGCATCTACGCGCTCGGGGGCGTCCCGACGGGCGAACTCATCGAGGAGTACAGCGTCCTCGGCGCGGCCACGACGGACGCGCTCGTGGACGAACTCGAAACGGCCGACGTCGAGTTTCGCGGCGACGAACCGGCCGGCGGCATCGTCGGCGTCAGCGGCCTGCTGCTGGGGCTGGGCGAACGCCGCGGCTTCGAAGCCGCCTGCCTGATGGGCGAGACGAGCGGCTACCTGGTCGATCCCAAAAGCGCCCAGGCCGTCCTGACAGTGCTACAGGAGGTCGTCGGGTTCGAGGTGGACTTCGCCAGCCTGGAGGAACGCGCCGACGAGATGGAGGAGGTCGTCAGGAAGATCCAGGAGATGGAGCAGGGAACGCCGACGCCGTCCGACGAGGACCTCCGGTACATCGGCTAGCGCCGAGAATTTCTTTACCCGTCGCCCCCAACGAGAGGTGTGCCATCGGTGCTGGAATCCCTGGCGCATCTCCCACACTGGGTCGTCACCGGCGTCGAACTCGGCGTGCTGGCGAGCGTGCTGGCTGCCGCGCTGTTCGTCGCCGCGGATCGGCTGTTCCCGACCGACCACGAACCGCGGACGGCGTCCGGCGAGCGACGACGACGAGCGGAACTGCGCGCGTACCTCGACGAGATCGACGAACGGTACGCCGAGGGCCATCTCGTGGCCGGCCAGCGCGTCGCGTTCTATCTACCTGACCGCGACGTCGCCATCACGTTCGACGCCCACGCCTACTACCGCATCGAACGGACGGCCACGACGGCGGTTCTGGTCGAACACGAGATGCCGGGCCGGCATCTCGGTACCAGGCTCCCCTTCGAGACGCCGACGCTCGACGACCGGGGCGACCCACCGCAGGATCCGACCGTGGCCGCGTTCGCCGAACTCGGCCTCTCGCCGACTGCGGGACTCGAGGACGTCAAACGGGCCTATCGAAAGCGGGTGATGGAGGTCCACCCCGACCAGGGCGGCGACGAACGTGCCTTCCAACGGGTCAGGCAAGCGTACACGACCGCGAAAAGGCGCTATCAGTAATCTGTCGAAACACGCCGGGACCCGTCAGTCCCGCAGCAGGTGCCGGACGGCGAAGCCGACGGCCGCACCGGCGACGAATCCACCCGCCACGTCGCGGCGGCGGCGCTGTCGGACCGCCTCGGGGAAGTACTCCTCGGTGAGCCCCAGGAGGTGCTGGCCGAGTTCCTGTCGGCCCTCGTCGGCCCGGTGTTCGAGTTCCGCACGCCCTTTCCGGGCTCGCCGCTGGGCTTCCTGTCGAACGGTCTCCGTGAGTTCCCGCTTTACGTCCTCCATCATAGGTCAAGATACGCCGAGGATCGGTAAAAGCGTTGTGGCAGATGGGACAGAATTGGACAGCGCGCTTCGAGACGACCCGTCGGGTACGCTTCGAGCGGGGGCCAGTCACGCGAATACACGCCCACCGGATACCCACTTGCCGAGAACACGCCCGCTCGTGTTCGCTCGTCGATCACACGCCCGTGCTCATCAGGTGACTGCGGAGCAAGTCGGCCTCCGCGTCGGCCGCGATGGGGTCGACGGCGACCACGCACTCGGCCCCGGAGAGTCCCTCCTCGGACAGCGAGTCGACCGCCGCCGTCGCGACGCCGCCGGTGACGCTCACGGGAACGCCGTCGGTCGAGGCCACGTCGACCGCGTGGGCCATCGCCGTCGCGTCGTCGACGGCGACCGCACCGCCGCCGGTCGCCGCGAGCGCGTCGAGCGCGAGCGAACCCCCCCGGGAGTCGGGCCGGGCGACCGCTAGCGGGCCACAGACGGTATCCGGTCGCTCCCACGCCGACGGCGCGTCGGCGTCGTTTCGAAACGCCTCGACGAACGGCGCACAGCCCGACGGCTGCGCGATGTACAGCGCCGGGCGCGTCTCGATCAGCCCGAATAGCACGAGTTCCTCGAATCCCGCGCGGACGCCCGCGACGACGGTTCCGTGTCCCTCCGGGACGACGACGGCGTCCGGACCCGACCACTCGAGCTGTTCGGCAATCTCGTAGGCGAGCGTCTTCGCCCCCTCGTATCGGTAAGGCGTGTCGAACGGGGCCAGCGAGTAGCCGTCGTCGTCCTCGAAGGCCTCGACTGCGTCCGCGTAGCCGCCATCGACGACGGTCATCTCGCCACCGTGGACGTTCGTCATCGCCTTCGCGTCGAACGTCGACCGGGAGGGAACGTACACCTGCGTCTCGATCCCAACGCGTGCCCCGTAGGCCGCGGCAGCGACGCCGCCCGGACCCGTCGACGGCAGGGCCACCCGGTCGGCGTCGTGTGCGAGCGCCGCCGAGACGGCGAGCGCGAGTCCCCGGTCGGCAACCGATCCCGTCGGATTCGCTCCCTCGCGTTTGAGGAACACCTCGTCGATCCCGACGTCGGCAGCCAGGTCGGGACACCCGACCAGCGGCGTCGTCCCCTCCGCTAGGGTCACCAGCGACCCCGCGTCGAACGGGAGCACCGGTTCGTACCGCCGTAGCCCGTCGAACCGCACTAGCCGAAACGACGACGGCGACAGGTCCAGCCGGTCGTAGGGATACGTAAACGAGAGGACGCCGCCGCAGTCGGGACACCGATGGCTCGTTTCCGCCGGATCGACTCGCCCCCCACAGTCGGTACACGACAGCGACTCCACCGCGTCGAACGCGCACATACTCCCACACCCGGCGGACGCGGACAAATGGCTACCGACTTCACCGACGTTCGACGGCCGACCTCACTCGTCCGCGCTTCCAGACGTCGACCCGCGGTTCAGGAGGTCGTCGGGATCGACGTAGTCGTACCTGACGGCGGCCCCGAGCGCGTACAGACCGATTCCGAGGACGGCGATCACGAGCGACTGGGCGGCCAGCGTCCCGAGGACGGCGTCGAGGAAGCCGACTGCGACGTCGAGGAACGCCTGCGGCGAGGTTCCCGAACCCGCCCGAATCGCATGGTACACGCGCCCTTTGCCGATCGCAATCAGTACCCAGGTGGGCAGGCCCGCGAACACGAGGGCTCCGCCGGTTTTCGTCGCGACGGTGACGAGCGACCGCGTCAGCAGCCACAGCGCGCCGATCAGCGCGAGCGCCAGAACCGGCAGCGCGACGCCCAGCACGTCGAGGACGCCGACCGCCCGTTTGAGGGTATCTATCATCGGATTCTGCCCCAGATTCAGTTGCTCCGACAGCGACATCGTCGCCGGCAACTGCTCGTCGAGCCGGGTCTGCAGTCGCTCGCCGAGCGCCCGTCCCAGATCGCCTTTGGCGTCGGTCAGCCGCGTTCGATACGTCTCGTAGCTCGCGTCGGTCGCCAGTCCGGTCACGATCACCGCCCGGACGTTCCGTGCGGCCGCGGTCACGTTCTGGGGATTCTCCACCCGAGACGTCCCACTCGCCAGCGACTGCATTCGATCGTCGACGGTCTGGTTGATTCGGTCGGCCCGGTTCGTCCGGATTCGCTCCCTGAGAGCGGCCTTGATCTCCGTTTCTCGGTCGTCGACCATCCGCGCTTTCTCCGCCTCGGTGTGATCGTTCGGATCGTAATCCTCGACGACCAGCGCCAATAGCTTGTCGTCGTCGGCGGTCCGGAAGGTTTCGTTGGCCGCGGTCGCGACGGCTCGTTCACGGAGCGTCGCCCGCAGTTCCGAGCGCACCTCTCGATAGCCCGTCTCGTTTTGGCTCATGCGGGTCAGGTCCGTGGCGTCGATTCCCGACGCACCGAGGGACGCCCCGCCGCTCGTGGGGCCGAACGAGCCGCCCACGCTCTGCATCAGGGTTCCGAGCGACGCATTCTCGAATTCGTTTTCGACCGCGTCCGGCGTACCCTCGACGAGTCGGTCCGTCGTGACTGCGAGTTCGAGGCGTCCGCGGTTGCCGTGGAGGTAGGCGTAGAAGCGATCCACGTTCCGTCTCACCTGCGTGCGGACGTACGCCGGCGTGACGAGTCGGTCGACGATGTCCGTCGCGAGCGTCGATCCCATGCCGGCACCCGATCCGGTCGACGCGACCGACGATACCAGTCCCTGTTCGATGCCGTCCGCGAGGACGTCGTACGCGCCCTCGTCGTCGAGCGTGTGGGTCACGAATCCCGGATCGAGGACCGTCCGATGGGTCGCGACCACGGCGTTGGCCGAGGCGACGCTGGTCGTGAGCAACAGCACGACCACCGCGACGCCCGCCTTGCGTGCGAAGCTCACGCGCCGACTTCCTCCCGCCGTGTGTCCCCTCGACTCTCAGTGTGCGCCATACCCGTCGTGTGCTTACCAATAACTTAAATTTCACGTCGGCCTCTCGACCAGCACGGTCCCGTCGCCGCGCTCGGTCCGCAACGGGACGCCCAGATCGGCGAGGAGATCGAGGCTCGTCGTCACGTGGTCGGTCGCCGACGGAATGCGCACCGCGCCGCCAGCGAACGCGAGGACGACCAGCAACTGATCGGCGAGATGTGGATCGATCGCCGCCTCGTCCGCGTCGAACTCACGGATCTGGTCCACCGCCTCGGTTGCGACGGCCTCTGCGGGTTTGCCCCGCTCGCCGAGCGCGTCGAACCCGGCGACGCTGTGGCGATAATCGGCCGTCACCGTGATCGCCGATCCGGGACAGTCCGAAGCGGCGTAGGTGACCGACCGTTCGAGAACGTCGTAGCCGTCGCTTTCGAGTTCGGAGACGGCCGCGGTCGCCTGCCGTTCGGCGACGTCCGCGTCGGCGAGGGACTCACTCGCCAGCGAGTGGACGCGCACGCCCGCCATTGCTCCGCGGTCGGCGAGTCGGATCGGTGCCGGTGTCGACGGGGCGAGCGTCAGCGTCGCCGTCCCGCCCCCGACCGGATAGAAGCCGGGCCGGTCGCACTCGAGGGCGGCCTGCAGGCCGAAGCGACGCAACAGCGGGAGTTTGACCCGCTCGTAGGTGGTCACCGGCGGCGACCACGCGACGTGAGTCCCGCCCCGGGCCTCGATCCGTATCGGTTCGTCGAGTGCCAGCGCCGCCGGCAACACCGTATCGAACACCAGCGTCACGCTGCCGGCCGTGCCGACGTCGACGGCGTACTGACCCCCGCAAAGCGCCTCGGGTTCGAACACGACCGTCTCCGACCCGGCCGTCGCGCCCTCGACGGTCGCGTCGCTCACGGCAGCCGCGAGTTCGAGCGCGGTCACGTGCTGGGGCCGCAGTCCCGGTTCGGGTCGTGACCCCCGGACGTTCTCGACGCGAACGCTCTCGCCGGTCACCAGCGCGACCGCCAGCGACGTCCGGAGGAGTTGGCCGCCGCCGTCGCTGCCGTCGACCTCGTGCATACGACCCGCTAGCCGGCGCGTCACAAAACTACTTTCCCGGACGTTCCCGTCGACGTGTCGTCGCGTCACCGACGAACGGAACTCGTTCCGGCGACCCACCGGCAAATCGCACCGAACGACCCCATCACACGTCAAGCACCACGTAGGCGCGCCAGCCGTCGTCGGTCTCGACCAGTTCCATCTCGGAGTAGGTGACGGCCTTGACCTCCCGTGCGTGGATCGACGACAAGGGGAGCCCACGCGCGCTCGCCTCGACGGTCCAGACGTCGCCCGACCCGGTGACGGCGGCCTCGTTGTCGACCGGCAGGACGTTCCTGACGTCGCGCTCGTAGATGAGTTCGTCGAGGTAGTCGAACAACAGTGCCTCGCGGCTCTCGGCGGTCACGGTGAGGGGAAACCGGTCACCCCCCTCCGGCGGGTCCTCGTACATCGCCGCCGCCAGCCCGTCGGCCACGGCGGCGAACGTCTCGTCTAACGTCCGGCCCCGCGCCTCGACGGCCACGTCGGCGGTGTGGTCGCGCAGATCGAAACTCATCCACGTGGCCGGTCGTTCGTCGCGCGCGGTCAAAGCGATTGGGTCTCGTCGCGGGCCCTGTCCAGCAACGCGATCGGGTCTCGTCGCGGGCACCGTCCGGCAACGGTCACGACCGGTCCGAGCCGCCAATCCTTATAGTCCCCCTGGACGAACCGACGGACGAATACGACGGTCGTCCCGACGCATCGCCGTCGACGCATCCCACCCATGCCAGCGCTTCGAGTCACAGACGTCGTCTTGCAACAGACCATCGTCAAGGGTATCAGCACGTCCACCGCCGTTGCCCTGTGGGCGCTCGTGGCCGCCCTCGCACTGCTCGTCGGATACATCCTCGGAACCAGATACGCGACGCGTTCGGCCGGCTCCTGATCGTCCATGCCGAGTGCTATCCACCCCGCGGCGCTTCGCTTGCTCGTCGAGATTCTCGGACCCCCGCTGCAAGTCTCCACAGAGTACCCAGAGTACCGGGGCTACCACCCCGAAGTCGTCGCCGCCGCGGCCGTCGGCGTCGCCGTCGTCGGACTGGTCGTCGGCTTCGGAATCGGTCTCTACCGGGGCCGCTCGGCGTCGCCCGCCGAGAGTCCCGAGAAACCGTCGCCCGCCGAGAGTCCCGAGGAACCGTCGCCCGGCCCGGACGACGAGTCGATTCCCGACGCGCCAGGCCCCGACGTGGCCGGAGGGGAAGGAGCCGACGTCCCCGGCGGGCACGCGGCAACGGCGAACGCGGACGGCAACGCGACGGGCGGTCCGCCCGCGGAGGTGCCTCGCGGTCCGGACGTGCCCGTCGAGTACGGTGCCGTCACGAAGGGCGACCGGATCGGAAAGGGCGGCGACGCCGACGTCTTCGAGGCGACGATGGACGCCGACGGGGGGACCGTCCGGTTCGCGCTGAAGGAACCGCGGTTCTCCGGGACGCTCCACAGCGACGTCGTCGAGCGATTCGCGAACGAAGCCGAGACCTGGAGTCGACTCGACGACCACGACAACGTCGTCGACGTGGTCGACTACGGTGCCGAGCCGATTCCCTGGATCGCCCTGGAGTACATGGACGGCGGCGACCTCGCCGTTCGCGTCGGCGACCTCGACGTCCGGCAGGCGACCTGGACCGCCCTGTCCATCGTCCGCGGCGTCCGCCACGCCCACCGCCACGGCGTCACCCACCTCGATCTGAAGCCCGGCAACGTCCTCTTTCGGGAGATCGGCCCCGACGAGTGGGACGTCCCGAAGGTCGGCGACTGGGGACTCGCGAAGATGCTGCTCGATCACTCCAAGAGCATGGAGGGGCTGACGCCCCAGTACGCCGCCCCCGAGCAGTTCCACCCCGACGAGTACGGCGACCCCGACGAGCGCACCGACATCTACCAGCTCGGCGCGGTCGTCTACGAACTGTACACGGGTCGGCCGGTCTTCGAGGGCCAGCCGGCGGCCGTCATGCACCAGGTCACCAACGAGGCGGTGACGCCACCGACCGAGGTGGACCCGTCGCTGCCGGCCGACCTCGACGACGTGCTGTTACGGGCACTCGCCAAATCGAAGGCCGACCGCTACGACGGCATCCTCTACCTGCGCGACGCCTTCCAGGACCTCTACGAATCGCTGTAGCGGGACCGTTACCACCGGCGCTCGTTCTGACGTTCGAACGTCGACGCCCGGCGTCACAGTCGGTCGGTGTCGATGTCGACGCCCGGCGGCGTCACGACGAGAAAGCCACGGAACTGCATGAGGTGCCCGCCCATATCCCGCACGTCCCGCGCGAACCCGGCCGCGCGTTCGTTGACGTCGCCCTCCACGTGCAACACGAGCACGTCATCGTCCTCGATCAGTCGAATCCACTCCTCGTCCGGCGTCGTCCCGTCGAGGATTCCGAGGACGACCCGTCCCTCGGCGTCGCCCGTCTCGTCGTCCAGTTGCTCCTCGGCCGCCCGGAGGTCCAGGTCGATGTCGCTCATACCCGTAGTGGTCGCGGCCACAGCAAAAAGGCTCGCACGACGACCGTTTTTCTCGTCGGATCGCTCACGGGAGCTACTCGTCTACTCGTCGCCCGCTGCGGCCGGTACCACCGTCACGCTCACCACCTCGTCACCCTCTTCCAGGCGCATCACGACCACGCCTTTCGTGTTTCGTCCGACTTGCGAGACGTCGCCGGCGCGGATGCGCATGATCTGGCCGCGCGCGCTCATGATGACGAGGTGGTCGTCCTCGGAGACGGCCTTCGCGGTCGCGACGGAGCCGTTTCGGTCGCCGGTCTTGATGTCGACCAGGCCCTTGCCGTAGCGCGATTGGGCGCGGTACTCCGAGAGCTGGGTTCGCTTGCCGTACCCGCGTTTCGTCACCGTCAGCAGGTCGCGGTCGTCCGCGTCGCCGGTGGCGACCATGGCCGCGACGCGGTCGCCCTCCCGGAGGTCGATGCCGCGCACGCCGCGCGCGTTGCGACCCATCTGTCGGACCTCGGTCTCGTCGAAGCGGATCGTCATGCCGCTCTCGGTGGCGACGACCAGGTCCGTGGTTCCGTCCGTCACCTCGACGTCGACGAGTTCGTCGCCGGATTCGAGGCTGGCGGCGATGATGCCCGTCGAGAGGATGTTCTCGAAGTCCGCCACGCCGGTCCGCTTGACGTAGCCGTTGCGGGTGACCATCGTGATGCACTCGTCGGCCTCGAAGTCGTCGGTGTTGACGACGGCCGTGATGTCCTCGCCGTCGTCGAGATCCAGCAGATTGATCGCGGATTTCCCGCGAGCGGTTCTGGACATCTCGGGCACCTCGTAGGTCTTCAGCCGGTAGACCTGCCCCTGGTTGGTGAAACACAGGAGATAGTCGTGACTGTTCGCGCGGAAGACCTTCGAGACGCGGTCGCCCTCCTTTGGATCCGCGCCGATGATGCCCTTGCCGCCGCGTCCCTGCGGGTCGAAGTTCGCGACCGGCATCCGCTTGATGTAGTCGTCCTCGGTGATGACGACGACGCACTCCTCCTCGGGGATGAGGTCCTCGTGGGTAACCGTCCCCTCGTCCTCGACGATCGCCGTCCGGCGGTCGTCGCCGTACTCGTCTTTGATCTCGCGGAGTTCGTCTTTGATGACCTCTAACAGGACCTCCTCGCTGCCGAGGATTTCCTGCAGGCGCTCGATTTCGGCCTGTACGTCCTCGTACTCGTCTTCGATCTCCGCGGCTTCCATCGAGGTCAGCGAGCCGAGTTGCATCCGGACGATGTGGTCGGCCTGATCCTGCGAGAACTCGAAGTTCGCCTTCAACGCCGCTTTGGCGGCGTCGCGGTCCTCGGAGTTGCGAATCGTCTCGACCACGTCGTCGACGTTCTCCAGGGCCTTCAGCCGACCTTCGAGGATGTGCGCGCGATCCTCGGCCTCCGCGAGGTCGTGTTCGGACCGTCGGCGCACGACTTCGCGGCGGTGATCGACGTAGTGTTGCAGCGTCTCTTTCAGCGTCAGAACCTGCGGCTGACCGTCGACCAGCGCGAGGTTGATGACGCCGAACGTCGATTCGAGGTGGTGGTCCAGCAGTCGGTTCTCGACGACGTCGGTGTTCGCGCCGCGCTTGAGGTCGACGACGATGCGGACGCCGTCGCGGTCGGACTCGTCGCGCAGGTCCGAAACCCCCTCGATCGCACCCTCGTTGACGTCGGCGGCGATGCGCTCGACCAGCCGCGCCTTGTTCTCCTGGTAGGGCAGTTCGGTGATGACGATTCGGTCTCTCCCCGAATCGCTTCGCTCGACCTCGTACTCCGCGCGGACGGTGAGCCGACCGCGACCCGTCGTGTACGCGGAGTAGATGGCGTCCTTGCCGACGACGTTCGCGCCGGTCGGGAAGTCCGGTCCCTTGACGTGGCCCATCAAGTCCTCGACGGTGGCGTCGGGGTCGTCGATCAGGTGGATCGTCGCGTCGACGATCTCGCCGAGGTTGTGCGGCGGGACGTTCGTCGACATGCCGACCGCGATGCCCGACGACCCGTTGACCAGCAGATTCGGCACCTTCGCCGGCAACACGTCGGGTTCGGTGAGGCGGTCGTCGTAGTTGGCTGCGAAGTCGACGGTGTCCTTCTCGATGTCTTCGAGCAGCTCCTCGGCGATTGGGGCCATCCGGGCCTCCGTGTACCGCATGGCCGCCGGCGGATCGCCGTCCATCGACCCGAAGTTGCCCTGGCCGTCGACCAGCGGGTAGCGCATCGAGAAGTCCTGTGCCATCCGGACCAGCGTGTCGTAGATGGCCGAGTCGCCGTGCGGGTGGTAGTCACCCATCGTCTCGCCGACGATGGACGAGGACTTCCGGTGGCTGGCGTTGCTCGTGATGCCCATCTCGTGCATCGCGTAGAGGATGCGCCGGTGGACTGGCTTGAGTCCGTCGCGGACGTCCGGCAGCGCCCGGCCGGCGATGACGCTCATCGCGTAGTCGATGTAACTCTGCTCCATCTCGTCCTCGATGCGGACGGGCCGAACCTCCTGTGCCCGCGCACCGAGGTTTCTGTCCGGTACGTCCGAACTCATCGTGTCACCTCGAACGTAATCGTCGTGATTGGATCTCGTGTCATGCTCAGATGTCCACCCACTCCGCCTCCGGAGCGTGTTCCTTGATGAACTCCTTGCGCGGTTCGACCGCGTCACCCATCAGCACCGAGAACATCTTGTCCGCGGCCGCGGCGTCCTCGACGGTAATCTGCTTGAGGATGCGGTTCTCCGGGTTCATCGTCGTCTCCCACAGTTGTTCGGGATTCATCTCGCCCAGGCCCTTGAATCGCTGGACTTGCGTGGGGTTGCCATCGCAGATCTCCTGGACAATCTCGTCACGTTCTTGCTCGGTCATAGCGTCGTAGGTCTCGCCCCGGTAGCGAACCCTGTACAGCGGCGGCTGGGCGGCATAGACGTAGCCCGCCTCCAGCAGCGGCCGCATGTGCCGGTAGAACAGCGTGAGCAGAAGCGTCCTGATATGAGCTCCGTCGACGTCGGCGTCGGTCATGACCACTATCGTATTATACCGTACATTTTCGATCTCGAACTCGTCGCCGATGCCGGTACCGATGGCCGTAATCAGGTTCCGCACCTCGTTGTTCTCCAGGATGCGGTCCAGGCGGTGTTTCTCGACGTTCAGGATCTTGCCGCGGATGGGGAGAATCGCTTGAAATTCGGGGTTTCGGCCCTGCTTGGCGCTGCCGCCGGCGCTGTCACCCTCCACGATGAACAGTTCCGAGTCGCCGGGATCGCGCGACTGGCAATCGGCCAGTTTCCCCGGCAGCGCGGTCGACTCTAGCGCGCTCTTGCGGCGGGTGAGTTCCTCGGCCTTCTTGGCGGCCTTGCGGGCCTTGGCGGCCTCGACGGCCTTGCTGACGATGGCCTCGGCGGTGTCGGGGTTCTCCTCGAAGTAGGTGCCCAGTCCCTCGTGGACGGCGCTCTCGACGATGCCCCGGACCTCGCTGTTGCCGAGTTTGGTCTTCGTCTGTCCCTCGAACTGCGGGTCGGGGT
>JBDGSB010000086.1:0-12153 GCA_042217765.1 Haloarculaceae archaeon
CCCGTCGACGATGTATATCGCATATCGCTATATGGAAACTGAACGCGCTCGACACGCAAACTCCTTTGCGCTCGCGTCGCCTACGCCTCGCTATGACCGAACTGGCCGACCGGGAGTGGCGATTGATACGCGAGGAGTCGTGGGACGGGCCGACGAACATGGCGCTGGACGAAATCGCCGCCGAGACCGCCGCCGACGGCGGTCCGCGGACGGTGCGCGTCTACCGCTGGGAGCCCAGCACGCTCTCGCTGGGGTATCACCAGGACCCCGCGAGCATCGACTGGGAGTACTGCCAGCGCGAGGGCATCACTGTTACCCGCCGGCCGACCGGGGGCGGAGCAATCTACCACGACAATTACGGCGACGTCTCCTACTCCATCGTCGCGCCCGCCGACGAACTACCGGGCGATCTCATGGAGTCGTACGCACTCCTGTGCCAGCCGTTGCTAGACGCCTGCGAACGCATGGGCGTCCCCGCCACGTTCGTCGACGAGGAGTACTCGTCGATCCACCAGCCCGCCTGCTACCTGCGGGAACTGCACCCCGCCCACGACGTCGTCGCCGAGGGCCGCAAACTGAGCGGCAACGCTCAGTACCGCCAGAAGGACGCCGTCATCCAGCACGGGTCGCTCACCTACGACCGTGCCGTCCGTCGCCACCTCGATTGCTTCGCCGACCACGACGTCACGCCACGGCAGTTCCGCGAGCGGGTCACCGCCGTGACCGACCACGCCGACCTCGACCGCCGCGGTGCCGTCGGCGTCGTCGAGACGGCCCTGGCGGAGTGGGCCGACGCGTCGCTGGGCGCGTGGACGGACGACGAGTTAAAACGCGCGCGCGAGCGCGCACGAAAGAAGTACCGCGACGACGCCTGGACGCGCGAGGGCGAACCCCCGTCGTGAACGGCGCTTCGACACCTCTTTGCGTGGGCCAGTCCTGCCTGCAGGCATGAGTCTCCGCGTCGGTGCACACACTTCGATCGCCGGCGGCGTCCACCACGCCGTCGAGGAACAGCTCGAGTACGGCGGCAACTGCGGGCAGATATTCAGCCACTCGCCGCAGGTGTGGGACGACCCCGACATCGGCGACGACGAGGCCACGCAGTTTTGCGAACTCTCCGAGGACAACGACGTCGGGCCGTGGGTCATCCACTCGTCGTACCTGGTCAACCTCTGTACGCCCAAAGACGACCTCCGGGCGAAGTCCATCGACTCGATGCAACGGGAGGTCGACGCCGCCGACAAACTCGACGTCGAGTACGTCAACGTCCACCTCGGCGCACACACTGGCGCGGGCGTCAAGGGCGGCCTGGACAACGCCGCCAGCGCGCTCGACGAACTGTCGATTCCCGACGGCGTGACGGTACTGGTCGAATCCGACGCCGGCAGCGGCACGAAACTCGGCGGCGACTTCGAGCACCTGGCGGCCGTCCTCGACCGATCCGAACAGGACCTGGACGTCTGTCTGGACACCGCCCACACCTTCGCGGCGGGATACGACCTCTCGACGCCCGAGGCCGTCGACGAGACCGTCGCGGCGTTCGACGACGTCGTCGGGCTAGAGCACCTGCGGTGCATCCACCTCAACGACTCCAAACACGCCTGTGGCACCAACAAGGACGAACACGCCCACCTCGGAGAGGGCCACATCGGCGAGGCCGGCATGCGGGCCATCCTGACCCACGAGGACCTGCGTTCGGTTCCGTTCGTGTTAGAGACGCCCACCGAGGACGGTCGCGGATTCGCCTGGAACGTCGAGCGCGCCCACGAACTGGCCGGCGAATAGCGGCGTTCGGCCAGTCCGAGGCGTGCGGCGACGTCCCTGCGGCCGGGGAACGAACCGCTTTTGCTCGTGAAGACGAACCGTTTTTGCTCGCAAGAATCCGAGTATACCCGTGCGCGAGTTCACCGCCGAGTACCTGGAGGCCACCCGCGAGGGGATGTGGGACGACTCAAGAGCGGCGCTTTCGCCCCTCGACCTGGACGCCCGCCAGCGGGTGCTCGACGTTGGCTGTGGCACCGGCGAACTCACTCGCGTCCTCCGGGAGGAGACGCCGGGCACGGTCGTCGGCGTCGACGCCGACCGCTCGCTGCTGGCATACGTCGATCCCCCGACCGTGCAGGCCGACGCCACGCGCCTGCCGTTCGTCGACGACGCCGTCGACCTGGTGGTCTGTCAGGCGCTGCTCATCAACCTCCCCGACCCCGAGGCGGCGCTGGCGGAGTTCGCGCGCGTCGCTTCGGGACTGGTCGCCGCGATCGAACCCGACAACGCCGCGGTGTCGGTCGACTCGACCGTCGAGTCGGAGGTGCCCCTGGCCCGGCGGGCCCGACGGTGCTACCTCGACGGCGTCGACACCGACGTGGCTCTGGGAGCGAACGCGCGCGAGCACTTCGAGGCGGCGGGGCTGTCGGACCTGACCACGTCCCGGTACGATCACGAGCGGACGGTCGCGCCGCCGTACTCCGAGCGCGACCTGGAGGACGCAAAACGGAAGGCAAGCGGCGCGGGACTGGCCGACGACCGTGCGACCATCCTCGCGGGCGCGACGACGCCCGAGGAGTACGACCGCCTCCGGACCGAGTGGCGCGAGATGGGACGGACCGTCGTCGCACAGATGCAATCGGGCGAGTACCGCCGCACCGAGACCGTCCCCTTCTACGTGACCGTGGGACGGGTGTAGACCGCCAGACCGTGGGGCGGGTGTAGGCCGCCAGCGCGTTCGCGCCCGTCGACGTGACGGAAGCGGTCACTCCTCGTCGACGTGACGAACGCGCACGGCGACGTCGAACCGGGTCCGAAGCCACCCCAGTAGCGCGAGACCGGCGACGAGACCGCCGTAGGTCAGCAGGGACGCGGTCCCCGACGCGTCGTCTGGCGGGTAGATGACGTCGGCGACGTAGACCCGGCGGTAGGTGTCCTCGCCCAGCGCGACCGGCGTGTCCGGTACGGCCGCTCGATAGCCGTAGGCGACGCCGGTCTTTGCGGCCCGTCGAACCGGCTTCGACACCTCGTCGGCCGGCACGGCGACGGCCGAGAGCGCGCGGTCGGCCGCCACTTTCCGCAGTCCCAGGTCGAGGCGCGCGCCACCGTGCTTCGTAACCGAGCGGTTGGCCGGATAGACCGTCTCGTAGGCGGTGCCGTTCAGGAAGACGAAGTCGTAGCGTTCGACGGGGGCGTCGGTGTGTAGGTAGTCGGGATTGCCCGAGTAGACCGCGGTGGGCACGGTGTTGTTCGCGGCCACGTAGCGCTCGAAGACGCAACTCCGGGACCACGCGCCCTCGGCACAGACGACGTCGTCGCTGATGCCGACGCCGTACTCTCCGGGGTCGGTCGCGAAGGCCACGTGGCTGCCGTCGGTCTCGATGACGACGCTCTCGTAGCGATACTGCGGGTCGTCCAGGTGGAGGGCGGGCGTCCACAGCGGGGCCGCCAGCGCCGCGACGGCGACGACCGCCAGCAGCGTGTCGCGGTATTTGGGTGAGAGGGCCGACATTACGCGCGCTATCGTCGCCCGACGTGAAAAGTACTGGAGCGTTCGCACCTGCCGCGAGACGTCGCTGGCGCGCCATACGGATTCGTGTCTTTGTCTTCCGGCAATTCGCCCGAACGAGCCGGCGAACTGCCGGTACAGAGCGACCCGAATCCGTATCAGTCACGCGGGTCCGTGTCGGGGTCGACGGCGGCGACGGCGTCGCCGGCGCGGTGGAGGCCGACGGTCACCAGCGTCGCGATCAGTCCGACGGCGGCCCCGACGACGGCGGCGACCGCCGCGCCGATGAGGGCGACGAGCGCGATCGATAGCGGTTCCGGTCCAGCACCGCGGGCCAGCGCCGCGACGCCGCCGACCAGCACCGCACCGAGGACGAACACAATCCCGACCAGCGACCCCGCGACGGTTCCCCGGAGCGAAAGCGTCCCGAGGCCGCTCTCGCGGAGGTCGGCTGCCGACAACGCCCACCGCGTCGCCAGCACGAGCAGCGCCCACAGGTACGCGAAGGCGGCCAGTCCCGGCACGGTCCCGAGGCCGCCGAGCGCGTCCGCGAGCACGCCGGTCAGGTGGCCGGCGAGCACGAGGGCCAGTCCGAACAGCGCGAGGTCGCACGTCGCGACGGCCAGCGTCTCTAGCGAGCGGTCGGCGGTGGGTTCGGGGACGACCACGGAGGCGGGCGCGTCCGCGTCGTCAGCCATGTGCCAGCACCTCCGCGAGGGCGACGACGACGCCGAGCACGCCCGCGGTCGCGCCGTAGGCTCTCCGTAACGTCGCCCGGTCGGTAGTGTCCGCGTCGCGCTCCCGGATCCGCTGGACGGCGGCGGTCCGGACGAACGATCCGGCGACCAGCGCCGTCACGACGAGCAGTTTCCCCGTCAGCACGCGCCCCCAGCGCGTGGCGGGTCCGGGCGCGCCCACCGCACCGAGGTTGCCGACGCCGGTGGCGACCATCACGCCGATGGCGACCCAGAACAGCCACTCGTAGGCGACCGCCAGCGACGCCGGCCGGCCGACGCCCGCCCGGAGCGCGTACCAGACGGCGGCGGCCCCGCCGAGCAACGCGACCATGCCGAGGACGTGGAGGATCCGAACTGCGAGGTGGAGGAGGGCGGCCATACGCCGCCGTTCGAACGGCGAGGAGATATAGGTCGGGGGCAATCCGGTCGGGGACGGATCGAGGCGGTCGACCGGGAGGACGACTCGGCCGTCTGCGGTCATACGGGTTCGTGTCTTCGGCTCCCGGACGTTCGTCCGAACGGGTCGGCGAACTGCCGGCACAGCGCGACCCATTCCGTCTCACACGACGTCGCCGCGCACCGAGGTGCCGTCTTGTCGGTCGCGGAACGCCTCGACGGCGTCGGCGGCCTCGCGCGCTTCCGTCTCGTCCATGCCGAGCATCTCTAGCGCGCCGGCGAGGGTCGGGAAGACGTACTCGCCGGCCCGCAACTTCTCGAAGGCCTCCTCGGAACGGCGGCCCTCGATCCACAGCGCAGCCCCGCGGGGGTCCAGAATCTGCTCGTAGTTGTCCCGGGCCATCGCGCCCTCGAGCCGCTGGGTGACGTTGTCCTCGAAGGAGGCGTTGCACACCTCCATGTGGACGGGTTCGTCCGCCTCGAGGAGGTGCGCCGCCAGACACTTCTCGGGGGCAACGTGGCCGCTGGGGTTCGCCCGGAGGTGCTCGGGATACTGCTCGGCCCACTCGGCGTCGACGGTGCGGCCGACGCCCTCGACGCCGTGGCTCTTCCGAAATCGTTCGTCGGCCTCGGCGTCGTCGCCGAACAGCAGGTCCTTCGTCGCGTAGACGTCTATCTGTTCGACCGGATCGAGTCCCAGCGCCGCGTCGCCGAAGACCCACACCTCCCGCACGGGCACCGGCATCGGGTCACGCTCGACGGTCTCGACCAGGCGTTCGAGCCGGTCGATTGCCGCATCGCGGGCGAGTTCGGTCATCGCGTCGGCGTTGTCGCCGGACGGACAAAACGGTCCCGTTCGCGTGACCGCCGCGACACGACCCATCGTTTCGTCGGTGACGCCGCACTCGTCGGCCGTCGGCTCACTCGACGACGTCGACGCCGGTGATCTCGAACCGCGCCCCGCCGTCCGTTCCCTCGGTCACGCGAAGCTCCCACCCGTGTGCCTCGACGATCTGTCTCACGATCATCAGTCCGAACCCGGTTCCGCCGCCCGTGCTGGAGTACCCGCTCTCGAAGACCCGTTCGCGCTCGGTGCTCGGAATGCCGGTCCCGTCGTCTTCGACGTAGAAGCCACCGCCGTCGAGCGCCCCGATGGTGACGCCGACCGAGTCGCCGCCGTGCTCGACTGCGTTGCGGACGAGGTTCTCGAAGAGCTGTCGAAGCCGGTTTCCGTCGGCTCGAATCACGAGGTCCGTCTCGACGGTCAACTCGGCCTCCGGCGTGGCGACGTGGTGCCAGCACTCGTCTGCGAGCGCCGATAGGTCGACGGGTGCGGTGTCGTCGACCGACTTGCCCTGACGTGCCAGCGCAAGGAGGTCGTCGATCAGCGTATCCATCCGTTCCAGAGCGCGCACTGCGGTCGCGAGGTGGTCGCTGTCGTAGCGCCGCTGGACGTACTCGACGCGACCCAGCGCGACGCTCAACGGATTTCGCAGGTCGTGGCTGACGACGCTGGCGAACTCCTGGAGGCTCTCGTTCGAGCGTTCGAGTTCCGCCTGGTGCCGTTCGAGTCTCTGCTGGTCGGTCTTTCGATCGGTGACGTCTCGGGTGTATCCCGCGACGTATTCGAAGTTGCCCGCCTCGTCGTAGACGGGCTGTCCCTGCACCCAGACCCACGTCTGGTACTCGTTGTCCGGGTCGACGCGAAACTCCACGTCGGTCGGGTTCCCGTCCGAGAGTGCTTCCATGCCCTCCCGGACTGCCTCTCGGTCGTCCGGATGGACGGCGTCGAGGAAGGCCGTGGGATTCTCCTCTAGACGGTCCGTCGACTGGCCGAAGATGTCCTCGTATGCCGAGTTCACGAATACGACCTCCTCCCAGTCCGGGGTGAACATCCAGAGAGCGTCGTCGGTGTACTCGGTGAGCTGGCGCAATACGCTCGCGTCAGCTGTCGGACACTCGTCGTCGTTCGGCGGCGTCTCGCACATCAGCAGCTATCCGTTTCGAACTCACTCACTTGAATCATGCCCCGAATTCTCAGCGGTGAGAATCGTGCCCGGTGCCGGACACGACGCGAGTGGGCGTCGGGGAACGTCGTCGCTTTGGCCGGTGCCTGCCTATCGGGATTCGCCGTCGGGACCGCGTAGACTCGACTGCCGAACGCTTTTGACGGTCCTCGCCGAACGACCGCCATGCACCACGAGACGGTCGGCGACGTCGGGGATCCCGACCTCGTGGTCGTCACGGGGTGGGGCAACCGGCTGGACCACGAGAACGTCCGGTGGCTGCTGGACCGTCTCGGTGCCGACTACCGCGTCCACGCCTTCGAGTTGCCGCTGGTGATAACGGACTTCGAGCCGGAGTATCTGCACCCGGTCGCCGAGTACGTCGCGGGGCTGGACGACTACCGCGTGCTCGGGCACTCGACGGGCGGGCTGGTGGCGGCGTACCTCGACGGCCCGACGACGCGGACGTACCTCAGCCCGTGGTGGGGGTTTCACCGGAGCATCCGCAAGCCGCTGGTTGGGCTGTTGATGCGGGTGCCCCTCGCCCGGCCGATACTGCCCTCGAACGTCACCCGCGAGAAACTGGGCGCGCTGGCGACCGACCGGCAGGTGGCCGACGCTCCCGCCCGCGCCGCGCCGACGTTCCTCTGGGAGTGCCGCCGCGCCCAGCGGACCCTCCCGCCGTTCGACGACGACGCGGTGGTCTTTCACGCTCCCGACGACGGCGTCGTCGACGTCGAGACCATCCGCGAGCGCGCCCCACCGGGCAATCGGGTGGTGTACGAGGGCGGCCACGAACTGTTCTCCTCGACCGTTCGCGAGGACGCACTGCCGACCCTCCGCGCGGCCGTCGCGGGCGGCATCGACGCGGTCGCCTGATGATCCGCGACGTCGCGGCCGCTCTCCTGGAACGTCTCGACGGGGGGCCGCTGTCGACGGCCGTTCGGCGACTCCGCGACCGTCCGGCGGTTGTGGCCGTCGTGGCCGCCGTTGCCGTTGCGGAACTGCTCGTGGCCGCCGCCGTCGGCATTCTCGGGGCCGTCCAGCCGCTCCTGTCGCGGTTCCCCCTGCCGACGGCGCTCGCACAGGTGGTGGGTGCCGTCGTCCTCCCGGTCGGTGTCGCGGCGGCGTACGCGCTAGTGCGAGCCGATCCACCGGCGTCCACGGTGACGGCGGTTCGACGCGACGCGGCGACGCTGCTCGCGGCGACGCTCGTCCAGCGGGCCGTCGGCGTCGTGGCCGTCGCGGGAACGTACCTGCTCGTTCTCGCGGTCGTCGGCGTCGGTGTTACTGCGTTCGACGTCCTCCGGTACGCCGTCGACCCGACCGCGCGTGGCCTGCCCTCGCCGACGCTCGTGGTCGTCCTCGTCGGCGCACTGTTCGTCGTCGCCGGGCTGATCGTCGCCCTCCTGTTGGTCTTCTTCGACGTCCTGGCGCTGTACGCCGACGTCCCGCCGACGCGGGCCTGGGCGGCCAGCGCGCGGTTCGTCGCCGGCTACCCGCGAACGGCGCTTCGCTACGCCGTCGTCCGTGGGACGGTCGCCGTGCCGGCAGCCGTCGTCGTCGTGGCCGCGACCCGCGCCGACGTTGGAACGCTCGCCGAACGGCCGGCCCTGACCGTCGCAGGCGGCCTGGTCGCCTTCGCGGTCGTGGCCGGCCTGCGCGCGCTCGGCTACGGCTACCACGTCGCGTTCTTCGAGCGGACCATCGCCCCGGTTGCCGGGGACCTCCGGGGGCCGGTCGCGCACTCGCGCCACGCCGTCGGCCGGGGGCTGCTGGCCGCGGTCGTGATCCTGGCCGCCCTCGGCGGCGTCGGCGCGCTTCGGGCGGCCGACGCGCGGCCGTACGCGCCACCGCGACCGACGCCCGTCCACGCCGACACGTCGCCGGCGGCGATGTTCGCTCACGCCGACCGACAGCTACGGACGGCGAGTTTCCGGTCGGCCCGCCGGACGACCACGTTCAACGACACCACGGGAACCGAGCGGGAGACGCTGACCTGGATCACCGCGGTCGACCGCCGGGACAACCGCCTGCGGATACGCGTTCGCGGCACCTACCCCAACGGCACGCGGGCCGGGACCGGCCTCGGCGGCTACCTCTCGGACGCCACGCTGGCCAACCGCATCGGCGTCGACGACGATCCGACCGTCGACGGTGGACTGCTGGCGTTGCACACTCGGCGCGGCGGCTGGAACGTGCTGCCTGCACCAGGCTACGCGATCGCCGGTCCGGGCACCGCACACGCCGGGTTGCCGGCGGACGCGACCGTCGACTGGCGGGTTCGAAATCGCACGGCTGAGAACGTCACCGTCGCCGTGACGGACCCGCAGGCCGTCGCACGAGCGACCAGCATCGAGGCCGTCGGTGACGAGGGACGCGTCGAGGACGGGGTCGTCCGCGTCACCTTCGACCGATCGACCGGGCGCGTCGTCCGCGTGGTCGAGCGGGTCCGGTACCGCCCGCCGACGGCGTTCGACCGGCGGCCGACGGTGTACGTCCGGGTGACGACCGTCGAGTACGGCGTCGACGTGCGGCGGCCCCGCGCAATCGGCGATCCCAACGCCGTGGAATTGCTGTGGGACGCCGTGTTCTACTGACGGCACCGGTCTCCGGCGGCACGAACGGGCAGTCCGGAACGAAACCCTCACCCCCGTCCGCGCGAAAGCCCTCACCAATGGACTGCGACAAGTGTGGCGACGAAGCGGTCATGCACGCGGCCTACTCGGGGCTGCACATGTGTGAGGCTCACTTCCGGCAGTCCGTCGAGAAGCGGGTGCGACGCCGGATCCGCGAGGACAACCTCGTCCCCGACGACGCCACGCCCGAGGATCCCGAGACGTGGGTCGTCGGCCTCTCGGGCGGGAAAGACAGCGTCGTCCTCACCCAGATCCTGCAGGAGACGTTCGCCGAGGACCCCCGAATCGAACTGCTCGCCCTGTCGATCCACGAGGGCATCGAGGGCTACCGCGACGAGTCGCTGGCGGCCTGTCGGGAGTTGACCGACGACCTCGGTGTGCGCCACGAAGTCGTCACCTACGACGAGGAGTTCGACGTCCGGATGGACGCCGTCGCCGAGGACGACCCGTTAGACATGGCCCCCTGTGCGTACTGTGGCGTGTTCCGACGGGACGTCCTCAGCCGCTACGCCGCCGAATTCGACGCCGACAAACTCCTGACCGGCCACAACCTCGACGACGAGGCCCAGACCGCACTGATGAACTTCCTGGAGGGCGACCTCGGCCAGATGGCCGACCACTTCGACGCCAGCCTCGGGCGCTTTCCCGACGCCGACGGCCCCAAAGGCGGCGACTACGAACTCCGGCACGTCCCCGCAGACATGATCCCCCGCGCGAAACCGCTCCGGGACGTCCCCGAGAAGGAGGTCGCGCTGTACGCTCACCTGCGGGACCTGCCGGCACACGTCACGGAGTGTCCCCACGCCAGCGAGGCCTACCGCGGCGAGATTCGGGAGCTGTTGCTCGACCTCGAGGAGAATCACCCCGGAACGCGCCACTCCATCGTCGCCGGCTACGAGGACCTGGCCGGCATGGTCGCCCGGCACGTCCGCGACGAGCAGGCGGACGACTACGGCGAGTGCGACCGCTGTGGCGCACCGACCGCCAGCGACGTCTGCCGGAAGTGCTCGCTGGTCGAGGCACTGCAGTGAGCGATGCGGAGGCCACTGCATGCGGTGAGATGACCAACTGACGCTCACAGAACGACCGTCATATTCTTACAGAATATACTGGCTCCTTACGTATGATATATTCCACACTCAGCGAGCCGGTTTCGAGTGCGGGCCGCTGGTCGTCGACGGGACACCCTTTAGCTGCCTCACCTCCAAGGGACGGTATGCTCAGACGGGTGCTCCACGCGTTCGGGTACGCCTTCGCGCACGTCCTCTTTCTCGGCGTCGACACGCCGCAGGGCGTCGTCCGGCGGCTCCGGCTGGCCTATCGGCTGGTCGGCGTCCGCATCGTCGAGACGCCCCGCGTCGACGGGACCGAGCGGACCGTCTTCCTCTGTCCGTACCGCAACCTCGCGGCCGGCCGATTCGGCCGAAAATGGCTGTGTCACGACGTGCTAGACCGCGTCGACGACGGCTACGTCACCTACCTGCGCCGGCACAAGGACGTCGACTACCAGCGGCCCCGGAGCTGTTCGGACCTCGCGTACGTCGACGCCTCCGAGCACTGCTACTCGGAGGTCTCCCGCCGGTAGCATGAGCGACCGCGACCTCCGGGCCCGCATCGCCGACCAGTTCTCCGGCCGGGGCGACCGCGCCGACGTCTGGCGCGGTTTCGAACTGTTTCTCCCCACCGAGTCGTACCTGAACCTGGGCTACTCGCCGTGGTACCTGCCACACGTCCTCGGCTCGCCCCAGCGACGGCTCGCCACCGTGATCGGACGGGACCTCGCCGACCGCCTGCCGGCGACCGCGGGCGCGCCGTTGCTGGACGTCGGCTGTGGTCGCGGCGGCCCCGCCGTCCACCTGGCCGACCGGTTCGGGTTCGATGTGACCGGCGTCGACCTCGTTCCCTACAACGTCGCGACCGCCCGGGCGAACGCGAACGTGAACGCGAATCGGTCGGCGTCGTTTGTCGTCGGCGACGCGACCCGGCTGCCGGTCGCGACCGACGCCGTGGCAGCGGCGACGGCCATCGACGCGCTAGTGTACGTTCCCGACCGCGAGGCGGCCGTCTCGGAACTCGCCCGCGTCGTCCGGCCGGGTGGCTACGTCTCGATTTCGGACCTGGTCGTCGCCGACGGCCTCGACGACGCCGCCCGCGAGGTCGTCGCCGTCTTCGCCGACGCCTGGGACATGTCGCCGCCCGCGACCGTCGGCGCACACCGCGAGGCGATGGGACGCGCCGGACTGTCCGTCGAGACGGTCGTCGACGGCAGCGCCCACAGCGTCGCCCGGTTCCCGAAGTGGGCGCGACTGTACCTCGGGCTGGCCGACCGCGTTCCCGGCATCACGGCGTCGGTACTGCAACGGTGGGGACTAGACGCCGATCGCGTCACCGAGCAGGTCCGCGCCGCGCTGGCGGCACTGCCGAACCTGCGACACGTCCGACTGGTCGCGCGCGGATGAGACGGGTCGCGCGCGAGTGAGATACACCGCCGGTGAGACGGGTCGGCCACTTCGACGGCCGGATCGATACGCGTCCGCTGCCGTTGCTCGCCGTGTAGCGCGCCGAAAAGTGGGGTGGGAGTCGGGAGTCGACGGTCCCGTCGTCAGTCCGTGTGGACGACGTCGAGCCCGTTGTTCGTATCGAGGTCGTTGCGACCGCCGTCGGTCTGGCCGAAGCTCCGGGAGTCGTTGCTGGCTTCGACGCCGCCGTGGACGTTCTGGCTGGCGTCGAACGCCTGGTCGTCATCGCCGACTTCCTGGATTGCCTGCCGGGACTTCTCGGCCTGCTTGGCCGTCGAGGGACCCAGCACCTGGGCGCTCTGGACGCCAGTCATGATGGCCATGACCCGCACCTTGCCCTTGTACTCCTCCTGGATGCGCGCG
>JBDGSB010000002.1:0-11981 GCA_042217765.1 Haloarculaceae archaeon
GTCGCCAACCAGACCGACGCCACCTTCATCAAGATGGCCGGCTCCGAACTGGTCCGGAAGTTCATCGGCGAGGGGTCACGTCTCGTTCGGGACCTGTTCGAACTCGCGGCCACCCACGAGCCCGCCATCATCTTCATCGACGAGATCGACGCCATCGCGGCCAAACGGACGGAGTCGAAGACCTCCGGCGACGCCGAGGTCCAGCGGACGATGATGCAACTGCTCTCGGAGATGGACGGCTTCGACGAGCGCGGCGAGATCCGCATCATCGCCGCCACCAACCGCTTCGACATGCTCGATCGCGCCATCCTGCGGCCCGGCCGGTTCGACCGCCTCATCGAGGTCCCCAAACCCGACGTCGACGGCCGCGAGCGGATTCTCGACATCCACACCCGCGAGATGAACCTCGTGAGCGACGTCGACCTGGCGGCGATCGCCGAACGGGCCGAGGACTTCTCGGGCGCGGAACTGGCGAGTCTGGCGACCGAGGCCGGCATGTTCGCCATCCGCAACGAGCGCGCGGAGATCCGGCTGGCCGACTTCGAGGACGCGCTCGAAAAGGTCGAGGACGACGACGAGGCGGTCGGCAAGCCGGTCGCCTTCTACTGACCGCCCGCCCTCGCGACGGCACGCCGACAACGCGAAACGAGTGCCTACCGGTGGCGCATCTGGAAGCGAAATCCCCTTACCCGCCAGTCGCCGTGGTATCCACATGAGCCGCATCCGGGTCGTGTGGGGCAGCGCCACCGGCCCGACCGCGATGGCTGCCTACGACGCCGCGCTGGCGGCCGCCAACGTCCACAACTACAACCTCGTCGCGGTCTCTTCGGTCGTGCCCGCGGACCCGCCCGTAGACCCCGTCGGGACCGCGCCCGACCTCGGGCCGGCCGGCCAGGAACTGACCGTCGTCGAGAGCCGCGCCACCGTCGCGCCCGGCGACCCCGGCCCGGCGTGTGCGGGCATCGGCTGGACCCGCAGCGAGTCGGGGCGTGGCCTCTTCTACGAGTCGTCGGGCACCGATCCCGACGAGGTCCACACGGCCGTCCACGACGGACTGGCCGCAGGCCAGCGGTTGCGCGAGTGGGCCTTCGACGACGCTGGCCCCGAACTGATCGTCGAGTGCGCCGACGCCGACCCGGACGCCTACACCACGGCCGTCGTACTGGCGGTCTACGGCGAAAGTCGGCCGATCGTCTAGCCCCGCCCGGGACCGGCGGCGGGAGCGGGCGGAAATTGCGACAGCCCTGGAGTTTAAGTCCCCACCACGCATACGCCCGGAGAACAGTTCATGTACGGAAATACGTCGTTTGCAGGCGAGGAGACCGACGTACAACTCACGGGAAAGCAACGCCGCGCCCTCCAGCGCGAACTCTCGAGCGTCGCCGCACGAACGCGGGAACTGCTCCCCAGCGAGTTCGTCGTCGGGTCGGAGATTACCGTCGGCACCGACGGCCCCGAAGCGACCGTCGCCGTCCGGCCGCCCGTCGGATCGGTCGTCAGTGCCGGCTACTCCCCCGAGGCAGCCGACGACGTCGCCATCGACGAACAGGAACGCGACGACATCGCCCGCGGCCTGGCCGCCAGCGCCGCCCTCCAGGTCAAGCGGTCGATGCCCGACGACGACTCGCCGACCGCCAGATAACGGCCGAATTTTCGCGGCGAATCAACGCAGACGCGGGTTTTCAGCTCCGAGTTACTTCCGTCGGCGGTTGGTAAAACAGCACGTACCCGATCGCACCGCTGGCCGGCAACCCCCCGGCCGCCAGCGCCGACGCCATCGACAGCGGGGACACGACGCCGACGACCCACGCGAGCGTCATCACTCCGGAAATCGTTGCCAGTACCAGGTCCGGAACCCCGATCAGAGTGCGAAGACCGGCGATCAGAGTGCGAATACCGGCGATCAGGGCACGGAGGCGTTCTCGGAACACTCGTCGTGAGACCGGACGGCCGCGATGTAATTAAATATTATTACTCCGGCTGGCTGCCGGGCGTCGTCGACTCTCCCGTATCGGCCACCTCATCCGAGTTCCCCGTGTCGCCTCCGTCGGTCGCCCCGGACGGGTCGTACGGGGAGTGAGTCACCCGGTATCCGTCCGCGGTCGGTTCGACGCGATCGATCGTGTAGAGTCGAATCGACCGCTCCTGTTTGGTCGTCACGGGGAAGTCGTAGTGGTCCGCCCGGTACTCGAAGGTCTCGCCGTCCGCCCGACGTCGTTGGACGAACGCTTCGTGGCGTGCGATGCGTTTCGAGACGGTGTCGCGAGCGAGGTTTCGCACGTCCGACACCGCCGCGTCGAAGACCTCCGCGAACGGCTCTCGGATCTCGTAGCCGACGGAGTTTCGACCGGCGATCATCGCCGCCAGCGACGTCGTCCCCGTTCCCCAGAACGGGTCGAGAACCGTGTCGCCGTACACGCTGTACATGTTGACGAGGCGGTACGGAATTTCGAGCGGGTACGCGGCCGAACGGTCCCGCAGGTCACCGTCGGCGTGATCGAGTCGCTGGAACGTGCCCGTGACGTCTGCCCACACGTCCGAGAACCACTCGTTGCGCTCCTCCCAGAAGTACGCCGAGTTGTACCGTCGCTCCGAACCCGAGGGGAACGCGCGCGTGTCGGTCCCGTTGCGAAAGACGAGCACGTACTCGTGTTCGAGCGTGGCGTACGCGTTCGGCGGGACCATGCCGCTGCCCATGAACTTCGCCGCAGAGTTCGTCGGCTTGCGCCAGAGGATGTCGGGGAGCGGTTCGAACCCCAGTCCGTCGAGGTACTCGATAATACGGGCGTGGTTCGGGTAGACACGAAAGCTATCGTCGACCTTGCGGGTGGCGTCGCCGACGTTGATGCAGGCGATGCCGCCGTCCACGAGGACGCGGGCCACCTCGTCCCAGGTCTTTGCCAGCGTCTCGTGCATCAACTCGAAGGCGCGTCGCCCGTCGCCGTCGTCGAGCGCGGTCTCGACGGCCGGATCGAGCGAGGAAAACAGATCGTCCCACATCTCGATCATCGGGTACGGCGGCGACGTGACCACGAGTTCGACCGCGTCGTCGTCGAGTCGGGACAGGTCCTTCGAGTTCCCGAGATAGATCCTGTGGTCGGTCTCCATACGGGCACGCTATCCGAGCGAGCGTTTGTAGCTGTTGGTCAGGGAGCGCCGGTCAGGACGAAGGTGCTCTCGGTGTCGCCGTTTCGAATCTGTCGCGTCGCGTCGGACGGGACGCGCAACGCGTCGCCGGCCGCCATGGATACGTCCTCGTCCTCGACGGAGACGGTCGCTTCGCCGTCGACGAGCAGGTACACCTCCTCGTGGTCCTCCTCGGCGTGGTCGTGGGCCTTGCCGGTCCAGCCGGGATCGCACTCGATGACCGTCACGCCGAGGCTCTCACACGCCAGCGGGTCCCGGAGGAAGTGCATCGCGTCGGCGACGGGATCGACGTCGTTGTAGTTGACTTTCTCGTATGTCATCGTATTACGTCCACTGACACGATACGAAAGCCATCCCCTAAGGTGTCACGCTGTTCTCGCGTTCGCGTCGACTGTGGCCCGACTACCTGCGACACCGGCCGCCACCATTGCCCCCGCATCGGACCGGTCCGTGCCCCTGTCCCTGCACCGGTTCCCGGGACCGTCGAGAATCCGCGAGTCGGCACACCGGGAGAGCACCTATATCGGACGCGTGCGATGGACGAACGAATGACGATCGCGACGTTCATCCCGGACGATCCCACGTCCGAGTACGCCCTCGCCGTCGTCAATCGGACGGAACCGCGGCCCCTCCAGACGCTGCTCGAGACGCTGTTCGCCGACCAGCCGGTGACCGTCGACGAGCGACGCCTCCCCGACGCCGAACGGGATACGGTCGTGTTGCTCGAAGACGGCGACGTCGTCGCCACGTCGCCGCTGGCGGCGCTGGAGCGGACGATCCTGATGGTGAACTCCGACCTCTACGTCACGGGGACGAGGACCCTCGACGTCGACGTGCCGGCCGTCCTCGAACACCTGCAGGACGTGCCCTTCGAACTGCGCGGCTATCCCGCATCGAACAAAGAGAAGTTGCTGCTGATCGCCGTCTCGCGACACGTCGAACGCCGCGCCTACGAGACCGGCGCGGGCACGCTCCGGGCGTCGTTCCAGCGCCTCTCGCGCATCGACGACGAACGCGGCACGCGCGCCGTCTACGAGCGGTTGGCGGAGACGGACGTCGACACGCACGTCTACGGCGTGCCCGACCGGACGCCACCCGCCTCGCTCGACGTGACCGTTCACGGCGGCCACACCGAGAACTTCCGGCGAGCCTGGTTCGTCGTCTACACCCCGCCGAGGGCCGACGACGACGCCGCGGCACTGGTCGCCTACGAACGGGACGCCGGCAAGTGGAGCGGATTCTGGACGTACGGGCGAGACCGCGTCGCAGCCGTCGACGAGTACGTCGATCGCACCATGTGACGTCGCCGTGCTCGACTAGTCCAGGTGGACGTTCAGCGCGTGGAGCATGATGGCCGTGAACACGCCGAAGACGCCGGCCAGCGTGAAGAAGGTCGCCGTGATGGCCAGGCCGTAGGGGAAACTGCCGGAGTGGACGTAGTTCAGGACCGTCCAGTAGGCGAACCCGATGCCGACTCCCGTCGAGAGGACGCCCGGCGCGCCCACGGCAGTTAGCGGCCGGCGCGTCTCGATCGTCCGGACGATGTTCTTCAGCAGCGTGTAGCCGTGGGTGACCGGGTGGTGCGTGCTGGCGTCGGCGACGTCGTAGGTCACCGTGGTGGGCACCTCCTCGATGGCGTAGTCGTTGCGGGTCGCGTGATAGAGGATGTCGACGCTGGCGCTCATCCGGTGGTCGATGCGCGACTCGGCCGCGAGGTCCGCGATGGCGCGCCGGTCGTAGCTCCGGAAGCCGCTCTGGGTGTCGTGGACGCGCGAGCGCGCCCGGACGATGCCGAGACTGAGGTTCGTCAGGCCGTTGATGGTCCACAGTCCGGCCCGGCGCAACGGGGTGGCGTCGGTGCTTGCTCCCTCGACGAACCGACTCCCGACGACGACCTCCGCGCCCGTCTCCCGCTGGTGAGCCACCAGTTCCGGCACATCCGACGGGTCGTGCTGGCCGTCGCCGTCGAGGACGACCAGGTGATCGACGTCGCGCTCGGCGGCCGTCTCGAACAGCGTCTGCAGGGCGGCCCCGTACCCGCGGTTGCGGGCGTGTTCGACCACCTCCGCACCGGCCTGCCGCGCGCGGTCGGCGGTGTCGTCGGTGCTGCCGTCGTCGACGACGACCACCGCGTCGGCGTGGCGCATGGCCGCCGCGACGACGTCGGCTATCGCGTCGGCCTCGTCGTAGGCGGGAACGCCGACCAGTATCGACGGTGCCGCCGACTCGCCGACGATGGGGGCGGGGACGACGAACTCGCCGCCGTCGAGCGCGTCCGCGACTCGGCCGTAATCGACGCGTCGGCACTCCTCCTGAAAGAGCAGGCCGTCGAAGCCACCGGCGCGTGCGTGTGCCACGACGGCCTCGCGGAGCGACGCCGCGTCGGTCTCGGTTTCGATCCCGGTCTCGGTTCCGGTCCCGATCCCGGTCTCGGTTCCGGTCCCGGTGACCTCGGAGGCGGTCCCCGTCGCCGGTAGCACCGTCGCGCCCGCCGCCTCCAGGAGCGTCTCCGTCTCGGGACAGCATCGCTCGTCGACGGCCACTAGCGACTCGTAGCCGAGCGACCGCGCCCGGACCGTCTCGCGAATCGCCGCGTCCTCGGTGTCCGGTCGCGCCACGAACCCGACCGCGAACGCAGACGGCTCTGTGCGTGCGCTCGCGCCGGACCCGGCCGATTCCTCCTCCGCCATGATCGTATCCCAGCGATTCGACACCGGTCGCCCCCGTCTGGCGCCCGGCTTCGTCCCGGAGACTTGACCGCCCGATTATAAATCCGTTTGGCTCGCTCGATTGCGCGTTCGGGACCGGTCCGTGACGTGTCGGATCGTGGGCGCGACTCTGCGATCATAGGGATTCTCGTCTTGTCTCGTGGTTTCTGCAGAGTTGAACCGGATGCCGCCAGTTTCGAAATTCGTGGGAAATCTATGGCTTTCAACGAGAATCCCTATCACATCTCCTCGACGTGCCGTACCGTCGTGGCGACCCCGCGGGTGCTCTCGACCATCTCCCGGCCGTGCATCGCCGCGCGGCCGACAGCGAAGGCGTCCGGCCCCTCGATCACGACTTCGTCGCCGACTCGAATCTCCTCGTCGGCGTCGACGACGCCCGGCGCGAGGACGCTCCCGTGGGGGACGAACGCGTCGATTTCGACGCGTTTGGTCGGCACGTCGCTGTCGACCCACCGGCGCGCACCGGCGAGCGTCAGCGACAGCGTCCCGTACTGGCGGACGAGCTGGGCGAGCTGGGTCCCCTCGTCGTCGTGGGCTCGCAGTTGCGGGTGGCGGCCCTGCGCGGTCAGGTCTTCGAACAGGTCCTCGCCCGCACCGGGGCCGAACTGGTAGTCCGCGACCGCGCGCAGGGTGTTGTGCTGGCGCTCGCGCTTGCCGTACTTCAGTTCGCCATCCAGGGCGGTGCCGAGATTCGACAGCGACTCCGCAGTGGTGGGGTGATCGACGACGGTGTACTCGAACTCGACGTCGAGGGCGTCCGCCGCGCGCTCGACGATGGGCCGGTAGTCCTCCGGCAGGTGAGCGATGTACCGGGGGTAGTCGTTGCGTTCGAGGTATCGCCCCAGCACGTCGGCGACGAACTCGACTTCAGTCGGCGACCACTCGCCGGTCACCACCGAGTCGTAGTGCTGGGCCGGATAGGTGAGTTCCAGTTCCTGGGGCACGACGCCGATGGGCGAGGTCATCGACACCTTGTGCGCGCGGAACTGGACGGCGTCGTGGAACTGGCCGTGGCTCTGGGAGTCGCTGTAGGGCTTGCGTGCCGAACACGGCACCAACACGAGCGGGTTGTCGAAGCGGTTGCGGTAGCGCTCGGTGACCCGCTGGGCGAACCGCTTGATTTCGACGCGGTCGAGCGTGTCGTCGCTCGCCGCGGTGATCTCGGCCTGCCGGTAGAGCGGCGTCCGCGCTTCGAGGTAGCCGTACTGCTGATCGAGTCGCCGGAAGGTCGCCGTGAGCCACTGCTGGTGGCGGGCCTGGCCCTCGACGTAGTCACGGAGCCGGCCGTCGCGGATTCGCTTGCGGACCCGCCGCAGTTCCGCCCGCAGGACGTTCCGGTTGTGTTCGACGCAGTCTTCGCGGTCGAACTCGTCGCGTGGTCCCTCGCAGGCCAGACACGCACAGGGGAGTTCGTCGAGGTCCGCGAGGTCGAACTCGCCGTCGGTCGTGAGGTAGGTTCCCTGCGTGCCCGCCACGACGGCGCGGTCGGTGTCGAACAGGTCGACGCCGGCGTACGCCAGCGTGGCGACGTTGGCGGGCGTGGCCACGCCCGGCAGGTACAGGGCGGTGTCGGCCGGAATCGCCTCGCGGGTCTCGACGATGGCCTCGACGAACGCCGCGGCGTGGCCGACGTACTCCTGTGCGCCCGAGAGAACGTACGCGTCGGTGCCGTGGTCGGCGGCCGTGTTCGGCGTGACGACGGCGGCGCTCGGGAAGTCGACGTCGGGGTACTCCGGCGCGAACGCCTCCTGTACCTCCTCGGGCGTCCCGCCCGGGAACGCCCGGTGGGGCAACACCGTCAACGAGGACTGATACCCCGTCGGCAGATCCCGCTCGTCGGTCCACAGAGACCCGCCGTCGACGAGGGCGTCGTCGACCAGCCCGGGCGTCACTAGCGGGTCCGTCAGCCGGACCTCCCCGAGGCGGGCTGCGCCGTCGCGGTGGTGAACCTCGAAGTAGTCGGTCATACCCGTGGGTCGAAGCGGGGATGAATGAGGTTATCGGAGTCGTTCCGTCTGGACGGGCCGTCTAGAGGTCGTACAGCGCGCCGAACTTCTCGGTGGCGTACTCGAGGAAGTAGTCGGCGGTAAAGTCCTCGCCGGTGGCCTCGCGCACGAGGTCGTCGGTGGTGTACCGACAGCCGTGGCGGTGGACGTTCTCGGTGAGCCACTCGTGCAGCGGGCCGAACTCGCCGGCACGAATTTTGCCGTCGAGGTCGTCGACGTCGTCCTCGGCGGCGGCGTACAGTTGCGCGGCCAGGACGCTGCCCAGCGAGTAGGTGGGGAAGTAGCCAAAGGACCCGTGACTCCAGTGGATGTCCTGCAGGCACCCCTCGCCGTCGCCGTCGGGGCGAACCCCGAGATACTCCTCCATCCGGTCGTTCCAGACCTGCGGGACCTCCGAGACGGCCATGTCGCCGCGGATCAGATCCCGTTCGATCTCGAAGCGCAGGACGATGTGCATGTGGTAGGTGAGTTCGTCCGCCTCGACGCGAACCAGGTTGTCCGGGTAGATTCGGTTGGCGGCCTCGTACCCCGCCCGCGGCGTGAGGTCGGTTCCCAGGCGGTCGGCGACGGCGTCGGCGAAGAACTCCCAGAACGGCAGCGACCGGCCGACGTGGTTCTCCCAGAGGCGAGATTGCGATTCGTGGACCGACAGGTCGCGGTTCGATCCCAGCGGTGTGCCGTACTGCTCGCGCGGCAGGCCCAGCGTGTAGGTGGCGTGGCCGAACTCGTGGATGGTCGACCCGAGCGCGTCCAGCGGGTCGTCCGGTTTGAATCGCGTGGTGACCCGCGCGTCGAACTGCGTGCCCGTCGAGAAGGGATGTGGCGCGGTGTCGAGTCGCCCGTGGTCCCAGTCGTAGCCCAGCGCGTCCAGCGCCTCCCGGACGAGGTCCTCCTGGGTACGCTCGTCGTAGGTACCCTCGAACGGGTCCGCGAGGGCGGCGTCGCTGTCCTCGACGGCGTCGATCAGCGCCACTAGTTCCTCGCGCAAGCGCTCTAGCACCCGCTCGGCGGTGTCGATGCCCAGGTACGGCTCGAACTCCTCGAACAGCACCTCGTAGGGGTCGCGGTCGGGGTCGATGGCCGCCGCGTACTCGCGCTTGAGGTCGACGAGCTCTTCGAGCGTCGGCGCGAACGCTGCGAAGTCGTCGTCGGCCTTCGCCTCCGTCCAGACCGGCAGGGCGTTCGAGGTCGTCTCGGAGATGCGCTCGACGAGGTCGCCCGGAACCGACGTCGCGCGCTCGTGTTCGCGGCGCACCTCGCGGACGACGGCCTGTTTCTCGGGATCGAGGTCGGCGTCGTCGAGCGCGTCGAGATAGTCCGCGAGGTCGTCGGCAACGAGTTGCTCGTGGTGGACCGTCGAGATGGCCGACCGCTGTTTCGCCCGGGCCGGCGTCCCGCCCTCGGGCATCATCACCTCCTGGTCCCAGTGGAGGACGCCCTGGGCGTCGCTCAGGTAGGTGAGTCGCCGCACGTGGTCGATGAAGTCGTCGTACACCGCGTCGGTGTCCCGTGTCGTCGCCATGGAATCCGGTTGTGGACGAGTGCGCCTAAAGGCTTCGTGGCGCGGTGGCGCGGCCGTGATCCGGATTCGCGTCTTCGGGTGCCGGCAGTTCGCCCGAACGGGTCGGCGACCCACCGGCAGGGAGCGACCCGAACCCGGACGAGTCATCCCGCGTCGTCGGGAAACGACTCGGCGACGTCGCGGTATATCTCGTAACACCGCCGTAGCACGCTCACGGACACGCTCTCGTCTGCCGTGTGTGCCTCGCCGGGTTCGGCGGCCCCGACGACGACGCACTCGGTTCCCGCATCGGCCAGCCACCCGGCGTCGGTCGCGTGCGGTTTGACGACGTGTTCGGGATCGCCGTCCTGCGCGTCGCGGGCGGCACCCAGCACCGCGTCGGCGAACGCCTCGTCACCACAGGCCATCGGCGGCAGGTCCTGGTCGACGGACCACGCGACGCCATCGACGTCCTCGACGCGCTCCAGGGGCGCGCGCTCGCCGGGAACGGTGCGCTCGTCGACGGTCACCGCACAGCGCTCGGGAATCACGTTCCAGGCGGTGCCGCCCTCTATTTCCGTGACTGCGACGCTCCCCCGCACCTCGTGGCCGAGCACCGTCGTCGCCGGAAATTCCAGGCGACGAATCGCGTCGACGGCGTCGCTCGCGCGGTAGATGGCGTTGGCACCCGCGTCCGGTTCGCTGGCGTGAGCGCTCTCGCCGCGGGCGATGACGGTGCTGCCGCGCCGGCCCTTGTGTGCGACCGCGACGTCGGTCACACCCGGCGCGGAGTACCCCGTCGACCCCTCGCCCACGACGGCGTAGTCGGGCGCGAACCCGTCCTCGATGGCCGGACGTGCGCCCTCCCCGCCCTGCTCCTCGCCGACGAAGGAGGCGAACACGAGCCGTCCGGCGGGGTCGGCGTCGCGGAACGCACACGCCATCGCCGCCAGCGACCCCTTCATGTCCGCGCTGCCGCGGCCGTACAGCCGGCCGTCGCGCTTCTCGACGACGTACTCACCGCTCGCGGTCGTCTGCGAGTCGTCCGGCGGCACCACGTCGTGGTGGCCCACCAGCGCGAGCGACGAGTCGCCGTTTCCCGTCCGGGCGAAGACGTTACCGTGCTCGTCGCGGTCGACCGTCGCGTCGGTGTGTTCGCACAGCCACGCTTCGAGGCGGTCGCCCGCCACCGTCTCGTCGTCGTGACTCGGAATCGCGACGAGATCGCGGGCGAGTGTCGTGACGTCCATACACGGAGTCACGGGGCCCGCTCTCATGGCTCTGGCGACCGTCTCCCTGGCTCTGGCGACGGCGACTGGCTCCGGCACGGCGATCGAGCACAAACCCTTATCGGGCGTTCGGTCGTCGGTTCGGATATGCGAATCGCCATCTGTGGCGGCACCGGCGACGTCGGCGAGGGCCTGGTGCTCCGGTGGGCCTACCACACCGGCCACGAGGTCCTCGTCGGGTCGCGCGACCCCGAGCGGGCACGTGGCAAGGCCGAGGAGTACGAGACGGAACTGGACAGCCGCGGCGTCGACGCCGATGTACACGGCTTCGAGAACGCGATGGCGGCCGACCGGGCGGACGTGGTCGTGCTGGCGGTCCCCGCGTACCACCTGACCGAGACGATCGACGCCGTCGCCGACCGTCTCAACGAGGAGACGGTGCTGGTCAGCCCCGCGGTCGGCATGAAAGGCGACGAGACCGGGATGCACTACAATCCGCCGAGCGTCGGCAGCGTCACCCGACTGGCGGCCGACGCCGCACCCGATGCGGTGCCGGTCGTCGGCGCGTTCCACAACCTCGCAGCCGACCGACTGGCGAATCTGGACGTCGACCTGAACCTCGACACGCTGGTCGTCGGCGACGACCGCGACGCCGCCGAGACCGTCAGCATGCTGGCCGAATCCATCGACGGACTGCGAGCGCTGTACGTCGGTCCCGTCGCCAACGCCGCCGAAGTCGAGTCGATCACGCCGCTGGTCATCAACCTGGCGCGGTACAACGACGACCTGGAGAATGCGGGCGTCCGTTTCGAGTGAGAGAAACGGGCACGCTCGTGCGCCGTCCCGCTGTGAGCGGGTGAAGCGTCCGCGAAACGCTTTATGCGCTTGCTTTTTGCAATGCCGATTCGAGGTCGTCGGCCTGCGTGACGCCGACGAACCGGTCGACGATGCCGTCGTCGTTCTCGACGATGAGCGTCGGTAGCGAGCGAACCTGGTACTCGTTGGCCACGTCCTGTTGCTCGTCGACGTTTACTTTCTCGAACGTGACGGTATCGCCCCACTCTTCTTCGAGGTCTTCGAGGATGGGATCCTGGGTCTTGCAGGGACCACACCAGTCGGCGTAGAAGTCCAGAAGCGTCACTGTCATGGGTTCTTCCCAATCTTGCCTGGCGGTTCAGATAAGGGTTTTCACTGGGGTCACTCGAATCGATCGTCGTCGTCCAGGACTGCCGCGTCGGGTCATTTCGTTTGCGACGACACAGACCGCGACGACACAGACCGCTACGTTTATTGGCGCGCTTCGGATAGATTCTCGTGCGCCAAGGTGGCAGAGTCCGGCCGAACGCAGCGGCCTGCAGAGCCGCCCACC
>JBDGSB010000137.1:0-11659 GCA_042217765.1 Haloarculaceae archaeon
AGGCCAGTTCCATCCAGTTGTCGGCCTTCTGCTCGTTTTTCCACTCCTGGATCTTCTCTTTGCGCTGGTGGTCGTTGACGTCCTTCAGCGAGAGGTCGATCTGCTGGGAGTTGGTGTCGACCTCGAGGACCTTCGCGACGACCTTCTGGCCCTCGCTGACGTGGTCGCGGACGTTCTTGATCCAGCCGCTGGCGACCTCGCTGATGTGGACGAGACCGCGTTTGTCTTCGTACTCCTGGAGGTCGACGAAGACGCCGAAGTCTTCGATTTCGTCGACGACGCCGACCACGAGTTCGCCCTGTTCGGGCCAGCCGCTGTATTTCATCGCGCTTCGACGGTTTCGACGACGTCGCCTTCGATGGCGGCCTTGCCGCCGGTCGGCCGGGCCAGCGTGTGACCACAGACGGCGCAGG
Source organism: Haloarculaceae archaeon (assembly GCA_042217765.1). Classification (GTDB taxonomy): domain Archaea; phylum Halobacteriota; class Halobacteria; order Halobacteriales; family Haloarculaceae; genus JARUKX01. The sequence continues at coordinate 414 of JBDGSB010000137.1, forward strand.
CGACTTCCGTGGCGGCCTTATCGAAGACGATCTGTTCGTTGTCACAGTCCGGACACGCGACGGCGTAGAAGTTTCCGGCCATGAGAATCACTCCTGGAACTCTAGCCGGCCGGCGCGCCAGCCTTCGCGACGGTGGGCCTTGCCACACTCCGAACAGCGGTAGGTGAGGTTCGTCTTCTTCGTGGGCTTGTCCCCGCCGGGCACCTTCGAGAACTTCCCGTCGTTGCCGATGCCGGAGTTACGCTTGCGCTGGCGATCGATCCACTTCATGCCGGTCTCGCGACCGCGGCGGACCTTCTCGACCTCGTGTTCGTTGTGCTCGTTGCAGTGCGGGCAGTACGTGTTCATTCGGCGTGGCATCTGCATAGATATCGACCTTGCGGACGAGTTCGACACGGGTGCTTAAAACCCGTACGGTTCGGGGCAACCGGATGGGGACCCGCGAGCACCACCGGATGCGAACTCGCCAGTTTCACCGGATGCCGACCTGCGTGTCCGTCCCCCGTTCAGTGACATCGACGTGTCGTGACCGACCACGGCGACGACTGCAATCTTGTGAAATACACACAAGAATATATACGGCGGCGGAACGTACCCACGACCATGGCTCCGACCATCGCGGTACTGGACGCGTCACTGGGCGATACGCCGGCCGAGCGCAACTTCAGGCGGGTCCTGGACGCGGATCTGGACGTCTTCAAACTGAGCGAGGATCGGTTCCCGCCGCCGGTATCCTCGCGGAACTGGCGATACGACGGCGTGATCGTCTCCGGTTCGCAGACGTCCGTCTACGAGGACCGCGACTGGATTCACGAGGTGACGGAGTGGGCACGGCACGTACACGCCGCCGGCGTTCCGATGCTCGGCGTCTGCTGGGGCCACCAGTTTCTCGCGCAGGCGCTCGGGGGACGGATCGTCGACATGCGCGAGTACGAACTCGGCTACCGGACGGTGACTCGCCTCGGCGACGACCCGGTGTTCGAGGGCGTGCCGACGCAGTTCACGGCCTTCGAGACCCACTCGGACCGGATCGCGGAACTCCCCGACGGCGCGGTCGTGCTGGCCCGGAACGACGTCGGCGTCCAGGCGTTCCGCGTCGACGCCACGTACGGCGTTCAGTTCCACCCCGAGTACGACCGCGAGACTGCGGAGTGGGTGACCCACAACAAAGACCTCCCCGACGACCGAATTCGGGGCGTCCTCGACGGCATCACCGACGAGGCCGTCGCCGACGCCGCGGTCGCCCGGCGCGTGTTCGACAACTTCCTGGCGCTGTCGGAGACCCACCAGCCCGTCTGGACGACGGGACGGTACTGAACCGCGTCCCCCGTCGGTCGCGCCGGGAACGAAGTCCAGCGACGCGGCCGCCCTTCGAAGTCACTAAGTGCCACACCGTCGAAGCGCCGCGCATGAAGAAGCTCATCATCCACGGGGACCCCGGCGTTCGGAAGGACGGCAAAATCCGGGTCGACGACGAGGAGTACGTCTGTTTCGGAATCTCTCGCCAGGGCGAGTGGCACGGGCCCGACCGGGTGCAACTGTGGTGTACGGTCGGCTCCGAGGACGAACGGGAGACCTTCGAGCGCCGCGAGTACGTCTCGATGCACCTCGACACGACCGACGTCGACGCCGCGGACGTCGAGGTCCTCCAGAAGAAAGGCACTGCCTGATACGGATCGGCGTCTTCCGTCCCTGCGACCGTTGACGTGCGCGAGTCCGCGAGCGAAGCGAGACGTGGTGGACTCGAAGTGGTTTCTACGAAAGGTCTGCTTCGGTCGGCTCGTAGACTCGAATCCATCCGTCGCTTCGGACTTTCACGAGGTGATCGGCATACCGAAACTCCACACTACCGATGCCCTGCCGGGAGTCCCCAGCTACGTCCGGCCCGAAGAATGCGTCTTCAATCGCTGGTGCGTCCACGATTTCGTACAGCGGTGGCGATTTCACATCGCTCGGGGAGACGCCCTCGGCCTCTGCGATAGCGTATACGATTGCGGTCGTTAGTTCATCCCGTCCATTCGGTTCGTAGTGACGCTGTGCTACCTGCGACCAGCGCGTCTCGGCACCACTGGTAGGGTCGTCGCCGCTCATGGTTCCGCCGTTAGTCTTCTTGCTCATCCATCTCACTCCGTGCGTGCATTTCCTGATTCGAGTCGAGACTGGCACCCATGCCTTCGAGCGCGGTCAAGACCTGTTCGGCGTGTTCGGTCGTCGTGATTGTCTCGGTCGCCCCATCGAACGTAATGATGCCTTCGTCAACCAACTTCGGGACGTGAGCGTGGTACAGCGAGACGTACACGTCCTCGCGCTGGACTTCCGTTACTGTGTGTTCGGGAACGTCGTTCTCCCACGCGGCGATTTTCGTCGCCAAATCGGTCAGCGACCATTCCGTGTCTTCGAAAAGGGTATAGCACAGGTATCGCCGTCGGGGGTGTCCTAACGCCTCGTATACCGGTTCGATTTCCAAAATGGCCGGTGGCGATCGTTGTGTTTCGGGTGATGCGGACGCGTCCGATGTCACTTCCTCATCCGGGTCGGGTTCGCCAGCCATATCTGAACGAGACTGCGAAGCGATAAAACAGTTCCCCTAAACCGGCGAAAATCACAGTTTCATGCCGTATGCGTCCAATCTCCGTTGCTCATACCTGCCGTTTACCACCCGTTCGTTTCCGCGTTCCTATGTATCAGGCCGCCCGCTCGAAGGCGTCCTGAAAGTTCTCGGACTTCTGGATGACGCGATCGGCACCCGCTTCGAGGGCGTCCAGCGCGTCGACGTTGGCCTCGGTCTTGAGGGTCAACACCGGTTCGGTCTGGCCGCCCGACTGCTCGGGGTTCATGTCGTAGGTCGCCGCGTCGACGCCGTCGGTCTCTAGCAGCGCGCCCTTCAGGACGTTCATGAACGTGTGGTCCTCCCCGGCGATCTCGATGGAGAGTTTCGTGTCCTCCTTCTCGATGACCCGCAGTTCCATGTGCGAGCGCAAGTGAGCGGCGCGCATCAAAGTTTCGAAGCGGCGACGGCCAGCGAACCGGCCGAGCACTCGACGAGAGCCGACCGGGCACGCTCGCCGGGGAGCGACCGGCTGACACCACGCCGACGATCGACCGGGTCGGCGAGGCCGTTTTGGGAGGGTTTTTATCGTTCGACTCGCAACCGCCGTGTATGAGCGTAGCCGACGATACGTCAGACGACCACGGCGGTCACCACCTGCCGGCCGTCGAGGACTGGCCGCGTGGATTCGGCGAAGCGAGCTGGTGGCCGTTCATCACGGCACTCGGTGCCGCCGGCATCTACGTCGGAGCGGCACTGTTCGTGCTGGGACACGGCGACAACACGATAGTCGGGCCGATGGTCGGGCCCGGGGCGGCCATCCTGAGCGTCGCCGTGTTCCTGTTCGGCCTGTACGGCTGGGTCTACCACGCCTTCGTGAAGAACTTCTGGCAACACGGGACCGAATCCCACAGCGGAACGGGCCTGAAGTTCGGCATGTTGCTGTTTCTGGGCACCGAACTCGCGACCTTCGGTGCGGGGTTCGTCTACTACTTCTTCATCCGGGCCGGCGCGTGGCCGCCGAGTCACCTCCCCGAACTGCTGAGTAGCCTGGTACTGATAAACACCCTCATCCTGCTGGCCAGTTCGGTCACGCTGCACTTCGCACACGTGGCCCTGCGGCGCAACAACCGCCGGCGCTTCCTCCAGTTGCTCGGACTGACGCTGCTGCTGGGCATCGTCTTCATCGGCGGTCAGGTCTTCGAGTACCACGAGTTCATCGTCAAGGACGGCTTCACCATCACCAGCGGCGTGTTCGCCTCGGCGTTCTTCGGGCTGACCGGTCTCCACGGTCTGCACGTCACGATGGGCGCGATTCTCCTGCTCATTGTGTTCTCTCGTGGCATCTACGGCCAGTACGACGACTCGCGTCACACCTCGGTGAGCACGGTGTCGATGTACTGGCACTTCGTCGACCTGGTGTGGGTCTTTCTCGTCGCGGTGCTGTACATCGGCGCGGCGGCCTGAGACGGATTCGAGTCGCTCCCTGCCGGCGGTTCGCCGATCCGTTCGGGTGAATCGCCGGCAACCGAAGACACGAATCCGGATGGTCGCGTCGATCGTGAGTGGAGGTATCCTTTTAGCCGTCGAACGCTTACGTCGGGTAAATGGACTCCGCCGAGTTGCTCGACCTGCTGGGCAACGACAACCGCCGGCGTATCCTCCGCCTGCTGGCGGACAAGCCCTGCTACGTCACCGAGATTAGCGACTACCTCGGCGTCAGTCCCAAGGCCGTCATCGACCACCTGGAGAAGTTAGAGACCGCGGGCCTGGTCGAACACCGGATCGACGATCAGCGCCGGAAGTACTATTACATCTCACAGAACCTCCGGCTAGAGGTCCGGCTCTCGCCGTACGGGTTCGGCGCGAAGAGCGCGTATCCGGCGAGCACGCGCCTGGACATGACCACCTGTCGCTACCTCTCGCTCGAAGTCGACGCCGGCGACGCCTCGGAGGTGACGGAACTGGCCCGCGAACTCGACCGCCTGGAGGACCTCGAACGGGAACTCTCGATCGCCCAGCGGTGGGCTCAGGGCCGAATCACCGACGTCATGGACGCCCTGGGCGACCGCTTCGAGGACGGAAACGAACGGCTCTACGGGCGGGTACTACAGGCGCTGGTCGATGACGTCGTCGACGTGGAGCGACTCGGTCGCGAGGTCGACGCCCCACCGACCGTCGTCGAGGACGTACTGGCGGACTTAGCGGAGGTCGGAGCCGTCGAGCGGACCCGTGATGGCTGGACGCTGGCCGAGTAGCCGTTGGTTCCGTCGTCGGCCGGTCAGAGGTCCCGCGTCAGTCCGTCTCGCAGGTCCCGGCCCAGATAGTGGCCGCCGGTCGCGGCGACGGCACCCAGCACGGCCCCGAACGCGACCAGCGGGAGACCGACGCCGAGCAGCGACAACACGAGATAGTCGAGGAGGAATCCGACACCGACGACGAGCGCGCCCGACCCCGCGAGTTCGAGATACCGGCGACGACTCCCGACGAGACCGAGTCCGAAGCCGGCGGCGAACACGCCGAGCAGGCCGGCGACGGTGTCGAACGGGAGCACCGACTGGAAGGCGACGAGTCCGACGACGGTCGCGACCAGCGAGACGAGCGCCGACCGCACGACCGACGTTCCGGTTCGCCCGGCACCGCCGCGGGTTCCAGTTCGCCCGGCATCGCCGCGAGTTCCGGTCACGTGCCCGAGCACGCCGGCGTCGTCCGTCGACTCGTCGTCGAGCAGGTCGTCGTAGTCGCCGACCTCGGCGTCGGCGTATCGGTCGGTTCCCTCGGCCATGTCGTGTCCTGGGGGTTCCACGGGCATGGGCCTTACGCGCCCGCCTGCAGGTCGATGGAGTAGTGGTCCGTCCCAGGAGTGGTGAGCGTCCAACGAGTGGTGGTCGGCCCCGCCGAGTCGAAAGCGTGGTTTCAAGTCCGGGCACGCGGTATCCGCGGACATGAACCCGGGAGACAGGGTCCGCGTCGAACGAGACGCCGAGACGTACGAGGGCGTGGTGTTGCCCTCGTCGACGGCCGAGCACCTGGTGGTCAAACTCGACAGCGGCTACAACGTCGGAATCGACCGCGAAGCCGCCGACGTGGACGTGCTAGAATCTGACGTCTACGACGTCGAGTCGGCCCAGACCGAGCAGGGGACCTCCGAGATTTCCTTCGACGACGACCTGCCGACGGTGTCGCTCATCTCGACCGGCGGGACCATCGCGTCGACGGTGGACTACCGGACGGGCGCGGTCACCGCACAGTTCGACGCCGAGGACGTCCTGCGGGCGGTGCCCGACCTCGCCGGCCTGGCGAACTACCGCGGGCGCGTCGTCGCCAACATCCTCAGCGAGAACATGAAGCCGTCCATCTGGCAGGACCTGGCGGCGGCCATCCGCGAGGAGATCGAGGCGGGAGCCGACGGCGTCGTGGTCATGCACGGCACCGACACCATGCAGTTCACCGCCTCGGCGATGGCGTTCGTCCTCGACACGCCGGTGCCGATCGTCTTCACCGGCAGCCAGCGGTCGGCCGACCGGCCGTCCTCGGACAACGTGATGAACGCCGTCTGTGCCGTCGAGGCCGCGACGAGCGACGCCGCGGAAGTGATGATCTGCATGCACGCCTCCGAGAGCGACGACGTCTGCGCGCTCCACCGCGGCACGCGCGCCCGCAAGAACCACACCTCCCGCCGGGACGCCTTCGAGACGGTCGGCGCGAAGCCGCTCGGCCAGGTCGACTACGAGACCGGCGAAGTCACCTTTCGGCGGCCCTACAGCGAGCGCGGCGCGGTCGAGGTAGACGCGAGCCCGGACCTCGAAACCGACGTCGAACTGCTGAAGTTCACGCCCGGGACCGATCCCGCGTTGCTGGACGCGGTCGCCGACGCGGAGGGACTGGTCGTCGAGGGGACGGGACTGGGCCACGTCGACACCGACTGGATCGACCGGCTCGCCGACATGATCGACGACGGCACGACGGTCGTGATGACCAGCCAGTGCCTCGAAGGACGGGTCTGCGACCGCGTCTACGACACCGGCCGCGACCTGCTCGACGCCGGCGTCGTCGAGGGCGAGGACACGCTGCCGGGGACCGCGAAGGTGAAACTCATGTGGGTGCTGGCGAACGCGGGCGACGTCACCGAGGCGATGCGCACGTCGCTGGCGGGCGAGATCCAGGACCGCTCGACGCCCTGGACCTGACATGCGGATTCGCCGGGCCCGCCGCGCCGACGCCGACGACGTCGCCGAGTTCACGGCCGACGTCTGGTCCGACCGCGGCGGCGATTACGTCGACCGCGCCTTCTCGAAGTGGGTCGACGAGGACGGCGAGCGCGCGCGGACGTTCGTCGCCGCGGTCGAAGCGGACGACGGCGGCCCCGAACCCGAGGGTACGGTCGTCGGCCTCACCCGCGGCGTGCTCCTCTCCGAGTGGGAGGCGTGGGCCGAGGGGATGCGCGTCGCCGCCGCCTACCGCGGGCAGGGCGTCGCCCGCGCGCTCACCGAGGCGGTCTTCGCGTGGGCCGTCGAACGCGGCGCGGCGGTCGTCCGAAACATGGTGTTCTCCTGGAACGGTCCCGGACTCGGGACCTCCCGGGGCGTCGGCTTCGAACCGGGGATCGAGTGCCGGTGGGCGAGGCCCGATCCGAATCCCGAGGCCGACGTCGGGTCGGACTATCGCGTGACCGCCGACCCCGAGGCGGCGTGGGCCTTCTGGACTCGCAGCGACGCCCGGCGGGCGCTCGACGGACTCGCGCTCGACTTCGCGGAATCGTGGGCGCTGGCGGCGCTCACGCGGGAGCGACTCCGCGGGGCGGCCGACGGCGGCGACCTGCTCGTCCTGCAGGACGGCGACGGCACCCACGCGTTCGCGGCCGTGATGCACGAGTACGAACGCGACGGCGACGACGGCCCGACCCGCTGGGCCGAGTACGGCGTCTCGGGCTGGCGCGACCGCCGAGCGGGCCGCGCCCTGTTTTCCGCCGTCGCTCGCGACGCGGCCGACCGCGGCCGCGACCGCACGCGCGTCTTGATTCCCGAAACGGCCCGGCACGTCTCGGACGTGGCCGCCCTCGGCGTCGAACTCCGCGACGACCCGGTGTTCGTCATGGAGGCGGACGTGAGCGGGCGCGCGCCGGAGGCGGGTACTGACGGCCACCAGTCGTGACGCCACGTCCGCGGCGTTGGCACGTCGTCGACGCGCCCGGATCGGTGGCCCGATAGGATCGAAGCGGGGGAAGTTTCTCGGTCCGACGGGACGAAATACCGACCAGCATGGACGTCTGCGAGACGCACGCCTGGACGTCGATCGGCGTCACCCACGTCGAGGGGGACGTCGTCCGGATCTGGGTGTGTGAGAACTGTCCGACGTGGACGGAGGAACTGCTGCCAGCCGACCGCGAAGTGCCGTGGGACGACACCCGGCTCTCGGAACTGTGACGATCCCGCCGATCTCGGTGGCTGTTCCGTGGCCAGCGGTCCCGCTCGCCGCGTGGGCCGGGCCCCAGTGGGTGCGGCCAGTCACGCTCGCAGCGTTGCAGACCGTCCCGTCGAGCCCACCGGCGACCCCCCTCGCCGTGGACGTCACGGGGACGTTGCTGACCCAGATCGCCGTCGGTGCGGTCGCGCTGTACACGCTCGTCACGGCCTCCCAGCGCGCCATCGACAGCCTCCTGGCGCTGGCGGCGTCCTACGACGTCCCCGACGTGCTCGTGGGATTGACGGTGCTGGCGCTGGGGACGAGCCTGCCGGAACTCGGCTCGCACGTCATCGCGTCGCTCGGTATCCTGGGGGGCGTCCTCGACTACCGGATCGCCTCCGCGGTCGTCATCGGCGGCAACATGGGGTCCTCGACCACACAGCAGTTGCTCCTGGTCGGGGTCTTCCTCGTCGGATACGGCCACTACTACCTGACCGACGCGTTCCTGCGCAATAGCTACTTGCCGATGGTGCTGGCGCTGGCGCTGACGCTCGCGACGGCGATCGACGGCACCGTCTCGCGGCTCGACGGACTGGTACTGCTCGTGGCGTACGTCGTCTACGTCGGCTACAACGTGGCCCACCGCGAGCGCTCGCAACGCAACCCCGAGGCGGCCAGCCGGTCGATCCGTCGCGACGCCACCGTCTCCGTCGCGATGCTGTTTCTCGTCCTGGCGAGCGCGTCGCTGTTGCTCGCGGTGGTTCAGGACGTCGTCACCGAACTCGCACTGGGCGGATCGATGATCGGCGTGGTGACTATCGGCGTCGCGTCCGCGTTGCCGGAGTTGACGACCGTCCTGGAGTCGATCCGGCGGCGGACGCCCAACGTCGCGCTGGGGACGCTCGTCGGGAGCAACGTCGTGAACCCGCTGGTCGGCATCGGTCTCGGCGGCGCGCTGTCGACGTACTACGTTCCGCCGGCGGTGATCTGGTGGGACCTGCCGTTCAAGATCGTCGTCGCCGTTGCCCTGCTGGCGTACGCGACCGTCGCGACCGACCGCACGCTCACTCGCCGCGAGGGCGTCTCGATGATCGTCCTGTACTTCGCGTTCGTGACGACGCGACTGCTGTTGTTCCCCGGACAGTAGCGACACCACTCCTCGCCAGCAAGATTTTAAGCCCCTGCCGGTACACCGACACGTATGCGCAACGACGCGACACCACAGGAGATCACGTCGCTGGTCGGCCGCGAGGTGTACTCGAAAAACGGCGTTTTCGTGGGTGAAGTCGAGGACCTCCGGCTAGACCTCGACGTCCCGTCCGTGACCGGTCTGGCACTGCACCAGCTCAACGACGAACTGTTCGACGACGAGGCCAGGCGAGCCCGCGGCGTCATCGTCCCCTACCGCTGGGTGCAGGCGGTCGGCGACGTCATCATCGTCAACGACGTCGTCGAGCGGATGCACCAGGAGGGCGACGGGGAGGACTCGGTGGACGAGGGCGACGAGGTCGCAGCCTGAGACGGATTCGGGTCGCTCCCTGCCGGCGGGTCGCCGATCCGTTCGGGTGAACCGCCGGGCAACCGAAGACAGTAATCCGTATGAGACGGCCGATTAGCCACGTCACGGACGTCGTCGGGCCAGTTTCGGAATCGACAACTTACACCGCCGACTCGGATGCGTCGTGTACGTCCACGACCGTCTCGCAGTGATAACACTTCCAGATGCCCGGGCCCAGTCGCTCACAGCGGGCGTCGGGGTTCGGAAGCCCACATTCGAGCCACGATGCGTTGCAGTGCGGGCAGTGACGAGGGAGTCGAACCATTGTATCGTCCGTGTCGAGGTCAGCGTGTTCGGCGTCCGATGCGTCGGTCATCCCGTGCGTCGGTCGTTCCGCGCGTCGTCCGAGGCGTTCGTTTGGATACGGTCCGGTACGTTCCGGGGTAGGCCCGCAATCGGCCTATACACTGGGAGGATTGTCAGCCAGTGAAAATCGTGACGTCGTCGTCGGTGACGGCATCGTTTCGAAAAGCCGGTGAACGGAAACGGCGGTCAAACCGCGCCGTCCTCGTCTTTCCAGGCGCGCCAGACGGCCTGATAGAGGGTCCACAGGTCGCAGTCGAACTCGGCCGCGAGCGTCCGGGCCGTTTCGAGGTAGGTCTCGTAGTCACTGGCGGTCGGGGCCTCGGGGTACGGTTCGTCGAGCGCGCTCGCACGGGTGAGGACGGTCCACTCGCGTTCGCCGAGGACGAGATACGAGTCGGGATCGAAGAACGTCAGGAACGCCGACGCCAGGGGAACGTCGACGGCGTCGAGGTCGGCCAGTCGGTCGATCCGTTCGTGGAGGTCGTCGGTCGCGGCCACGTCGGCGAAGACGTCCCGAACGGTCTCGAAGTCGTTGCGGCCGAACTCGTCTTCGATTTCGCGGCGTTCCCGGTTGGGGACCGCGCCCATAAATCGCCGGTAGTACCACCTGACGACCCACTCGACGTCGCGCCAGCCGAACTCGCCGTCGGCGTACATCCCCGGCAGGATGTCCAGGTGTTGCTGTTCGACGTTGTGGAACGCTTCTTTCCGTTCGTACTCCGCCGCCAGCTCCCGTACGGTCTCGGCGTCGAGGTCCATCCCCGGGACGTTACGGCCGAAGCGGTGTCAACATTTCCCCGACGATGTTTCTCGATCGATACAACGAACCGCCCGAAATCGCCCGTTTCGACTCCGACTGGGTGCGCTGTTAGAAAGATTCATGGCCGTAGAGAAACTTCTCATAATTGTGTTCGTTGATACAATGACCCACAATTTGGAGGGTGTCTACCATGTCAACTGACGATCAGGAACCAGTCAAGACGATCTGTCCGTACTGTGGCGTCGGGTGTGGCATCCAGGTCCAGCCGGGTGACGATCCCGGGGACATGCGATTCATGCCCTGGGGCGACGCGCCGGTAAACCAGGGCCGGATCTGTATCAAAGGGGGTGCAGCGACGGAAGTCGTCGACCACGAGGACCGGTTGACCGATCCCCTCATCAAGGAAGACGGCGAGTTCCGGGAGGCCACCTGGGAGGAGGCCCTCTCGTACATCGTCGACGAACTCGAACGCATCCGCGAGGAACACGGTCCCGACGGGATGGGCTTTTTCGGCTCCTCGAAGACGATGAACGAGGAGAACTACCTCATCCAGAAGTTCGCCCGCAAGTACGGGACCAACCAGGTCGACAACTGCACGCGGATGTGCCACGCCTCGACCGTCTGGGCGCTCCGGACGAGCCTCGGGGCCGGCGCGATGACGAACAGCA
>JBDGSB010000056.1:0-11657 GCA_042217765.1 Haloarculaceae archaeon
GTCCAGTCCATACACCACATACTCGGCGCGAGGCGCGTTTAGTGGTTGCGGAGCCATACGGGACGGCAGATGGTTCAAGTCGCACGAGCGACTACTCGTGTACGATGGCGATCCAGCAGTATCGAATCGTCTCCGCCGAGGAGATGCAGCGTGTCGAAGCGTGCCACGAGCGGGCTGTCGCCGAAGCGAAGAAGCGATCCTCACTCACACCACCCGATACGTGAAGATGGTGTCTCGGCTCCTTCTCGACGGGAACGTAGAATATATGAGGACTTCTGCGAATTCCACTCGGGCTCTATCAACGAACGGCCACGCCTGATTTTCGACTGACCGATCCGCCGTTTTCGTCGTATCTCCTTCGGGAGCGTCGGGCGACCGCGAGGCCGAACCAAAAGACCGATACCGTCGATGGGCCGAGACACGCGACGAGATGGATCGACGGATTCTCGCGAGTCTCGCTGTAGCGCTGGTGATCGTGACGGCGGGCTGTTTCGGAGCCTCGGGCAGCGGATCGACCGCGACGCCGACGGCGACGACGACCCGGACGGACGCGGCGTCGTTCTCGCCGCCGGGAATCCACAACGGCACGGTGACCAACGCGTCGGCGCTCGTCGCGGCCCACCACGACACGCTCGTCGATGCGGGGTCGTTCACGTCCAACTGGACCCAGACCTACGGCGGGCGGACCCAGCAGACGATCGTCCACTACAGCACCGACGACGGCATCCGCTGGACGACCGAGCGATCCGGCGGCGAGAAGATCCGCTGGGCGCCGGGGCTGCACCAGTACGGCTACGCGCTGGTCATCAAGACGGAGGGCAACGCCGTGTATCAGCGGGTCACTAGTCCCGCCTCGGTCGGCCGCGTCACCCAGGCGGCGTCGCTCGACCAGCTCGTCGCCGCGTTCGACCTGCAGGTGACCGGTACCGACACCGTGAACGGACACGAGGTGCTCGTGGTGCGGTCGACGGACGTCACACGACCGAAGAAGGTGCTGGGACTGTGGAACCTGGGGAGTATGCAGTCCGCGAACCTCACGCTGAAGGTCGACGAGCGGGGCGTGATCCGCGAATTCGACCACGGCGTCGAAACCGGCGGAAACGACATCGCGATTCACACCACGTTCTCGCAGGTCGGCTCGACGACCGTCAGAAAGCCCGACTGGGTGGGGACCGCGCGCCAGAAGCTCCGCGTGCTCGGACTGCGGGCAAACGCCACCACGGACACCGTTCGGCTCGTCTTCCAGAGTGGTGCGTCCATTCCCGAAGGGTCGAAGGTGTTCCTGGGAACGCCCGACCGCCAGGGGCAGACCACCTTCCGGCTGAACCGGACGCTGCGGGAGGGGACGGTCTACTACGTCGACGTCGGCGACACGCCTGGCATTACGACCGACCGGCCCGCCGCGACGACCGTCCGACCGGGGACGTACTACCTGGCGATACAGCACGACGGAAACACGATCGTCACGGCCAAAGATCGGATCGGTGGCAACGAGACCGGCTCGTAGTCGGATCGGATCGTCGGATCGCCACCCTCAGGATGGACAGAGCGGCGTCGGCCCCAGTCGTGTGTGATTCGGTACCGAACCACGAGGAGTTTTATATGCACCGTCGTGTACACCCCACCGTGGCCGGAGACACGTCCGAACCGAGGCCGGATTCGGCGCTCGACGAACTGTTCTATCGGACCGATAGAGTCCCGATGGTCTACTGGCGGCAGTTCTCGGGGGTAAAGACGACGGTGGCGTTGACCGGGGCTGTGGCCGTCCTCGCGTTCGTGACGGGACTGTCGGACCTCAGCCAGACGGTCCTCAGACTCGACGGGCCGCTCGGGGGACTACTCCCTGCCTCGGCGACCGGCGTTCGTCTCTACGGCGTCTTCTTCGCGTTTCTCGTCGGCGGGCTGACGCTCGGGTTGCGCCGGCGCAAGCGCGTCGTCTGGTACGTTACGCTGATCGCGTTGTCGCTGCTGGCGGTCCTGCCGCTGTTGACCGCCGACGCCACGGACGTGCCTCTGGTGATTCTCATCGCGATTACGCTGCCGTTGCTGGTCTGGAATCGCGAGCAGTTCGACGAGCCCATCGAACTCACTGGATTCCAGCTCGCGACGCTGGCGGCCTTCGGCGGCGTGCAGGTGTACGGCATCGTGGGCGCGTACGTCATGCGCGAGAAGTTCGTCGGCATCGACTCGTTTCTGGACGCTCTCTACTACGTCGTCGTCACCAACTCGACGGTCGGATACGGCGACGCAACGCCGACCACGGCGGTGACGAAACTGTTCTCGCTGTCGATCATCGTCCTCGGGACGGCGTCGTTCACGCTGGCGACCGGGTCGATCGTCATCCCGGCTATCGAGAACCGCATCTCTAGCGCACTCGGAAACATGACCGCTGCAGAACTCGAACTGCTCGAAGACCACGTGCTGGTCTTGGGCAACGGCGACCTCACGGAACCGCTCCTGGAAGAACTCGGCGACGACGTCGACGTCGTCGTCGTGACCGCCGACCCGGACGCGGCGTCGTCCCTCAAAGACGACGGATACAGCGTCCTGACGGCGTATCCGTCCGACGAGGAGGCGTTACGCGACGCGCGAATCGAGGAGGCCAGCGGAGCCGTCGTCGCGACTCACGACGACGCACAGGACGTCATGGCCATCCTCGCGGCGAAAAAGCTCAACCCGGACGTCCGCGTCGTCGCCGCTGCCACCGACGACCAGCACGTCGACAAACTCGAACGCGTCGGTGCCGACCAGGTCATCAGCCCGACCCTCATGGGCGGCCGACTGCTCGGCCGGTCGGTGCTCGGCCAGTCCGGTCCCCTGACAGCCGACGGGCGGGTCGCGGACGACGACCGGACCGATACCGTCGACGACGGTGACGGACGCAACGCCGGCGGCGAATGACGAATGTAACGCCGTGGGAGAGCGACGGACGTGCCGACGTGACCGATGGCCGTACAGTCCACGCCGCACGTCGTCGTTCCGGGCCGCGTCGTGTCCGACTTCGGCGATACACCTATAGTGTGGCACCGTTGATAGGACAGACATGGCTACCGAGCGGATCAGTCCCGTGGAAGGCGCGCTCCGGAAGGTGTTCATGCCGGTGTGCGTCCTCTCCGGGGTGCTGGTCATGTCGGGGTTTTTCTTCCCGTCGGTCGTCGGCAGCGTCGTGACGGGCCAGGGATGGCTGGTGGCGTCGCTTCTGTTCTTCGGGTCGGGGCTCGGATACGTGGCGTTGCTGCCGGTCGACGTCGGCGACGAGCGCGACGTGATGGCTGGCCTGCCCTACCTCGTTCGCATTCGACACCTGTCGGTGCGCGAGACGATCCGCGACTTCGGGCAGCGCCAGGATCCGGTGACGTTCGGGATTCCAGTCGCCGTCGTCGCGCTCTTTCTCGTGGTGCAGGTGCTCGCGCCGTCGCTCACCGCGGCCGCGGTCGCGACCGCCCGGCGGCTCCTCCTGCGCGATCTCAACTGGCTCTTTCTCGGAGCCGTCTTCCTGTCGGTCGCGTACTGTCTGTTCCTGCTGATCGGTCCGTGGGGACACGTCAAACTCGGCGGCGACGACGCGACACCGACCTACACGCTGCCGGTCTACTTCGCGATGGTGTTCACGGCCGGCATCGCTGCCGGCATCGTCTTCTGGGGGCCCGCAGAGGCACTGTTTCACTACGACGCGGTGCCGCCCTTTTTCGACGCGCCAGCCCGGTCGAACGGGGCCGTCGTCGGCGCACTCACGACGACGCTGTTCCACTGGGGGCTCTCGGCCTGGAGCGCCTACGCAGTCATCGGCATCCCGATCGCCTATTTCATGTACAACCACGATGCGCCGTTGCGGGTGGCGACGATTCTGACGCCGTTTCTGGGCGTCGAGAACCTCGACGGTCCGTGGGGCAAACTCGTCGACGTGCTGGCCGTCTTCGCGACGATCGGCGGCGTCGCCACGTCGGTTGCGTTCGTCAGCCGGCAGTTCCTGACCGGCATCCGGTTCCAGTGGGGCGTCACCTACGGGAGTCAGGGGCCGTTGCTGTTCGTGGCCGGACTGATACTCATCTACGTCGTCTCGGCCGAGAGCGGCATCCACCGCGGCATCCGGCGCATCGCCGGCCTGACAGTGGTGCTGTTTGCTCTCTTCGCGGCGTTGTTGCTGGCGGTCGGTCCCCGGTCGTCCGTCATCGAGGCGGGACTGGCGGCGGTTGGCTCCTACGCAGTTCACTTCGTCTCGATGAGCCTGTCGCCCAGCGGCGAGTGGGGAGCGGCGTGGACGGTCTACTACTGGTCGTGGTGGTTCTCGTGGGCTCCCTTCGCCGGCCTCTTTTTGGCCGCCCTGTCGAAGGGACGCCGGATTCGGACCGTCGTGCTCGCCGGCGTGGTCGGTACGTCGGCCGTAACCATGGTCTGGTTCGTCCTTCTCGGCGGGACGGCGCTGCATCTCCAGCACACCGGCGTCGCGGACGTCCTCGCGTCCATCGCGGCCAGCGGCGGTTCGGAGGCGGTCGCCGGCTACCCGACGTTCAGCGCCCTGCCGGTGAGCCAACTTCTCATCTTCCTGTTTCTCGCACTCATCATCGTCTTCATCACGACCTCTGCCGACACGTCTACCCTGATCGTCTCCATCCTCGCGACGCGGGACGAACTGGCTCCGACGACCGGAACCATCGTCTTCTGGGGCGTCTTCCAGGGGGCAGTCGCACTAGCGGTGTTGCTAATCGGCGGCGGCCAGACGCTCCAGACCGCCGCGGTGTTGACGGGTGGTCCCTTCGCCGTGATCTCGGTGGTCGCGATGGCCGGACTGGTCCGGACGTTCCGCAAGCGCGAGCGGGGTCACCCGTGGCTGTTCGCCCGGATCGGCGAGCGACTCCCCACCATCGAGAGTTCGTACGCCGGCAGCGACCTCGAAGAGACCGACGACTGACGACTTTCGACGATCACTGCGTCGACAAAACGGCAGTAATTCCGGGTTATTCGCCTGTGTGGCGAGGCGCGTCGGGACGATTGCAGTCGCCACGTCGACGGTATCCTCGCGTCGGGAGTACGGTACGAGTCGGGAGCCGACGCATCGAAACACGACGGAACCGGAACGCAGTCGAGACGCCGCGCTTGCGTGGACGGCGACTGCTACGAGCGGGCCGTCTCCCTGCGCGACGACCTGTACGAACTGCTAGAGTTGCTGTAGTTCGCCGTCAGGCTTCCTCGCCGGGACCGAACAGTTCCGCGGCGTCGTCGGGCGTGTCGAAGTCGTGGTAGTGCTCGCCTTTCTCCTTCGAGAGGACGTTCAGCGCGGCCGCCGCGCCGTCGCCCGCCGAGATGACCGCCTGCCACTCCTCGGCGCGCACCATCGCGCCCGTGGCGTAGGCGTCGGTCACGCTGGTCTCCATGGTCACGTCCACGTCGACGACCTCGTCGTCGGTGAACGCACAGCCCAGCGACTCCGCGAGGTCGCGGTTCGACCCGGTCGCCAGGACGAGGTACTCGCCTTCGTGCTCGCCGTCCTCGGTCGTGACGCGAAAGCCGTCGTCGGTCGATTCGACGTCGGTCACCTCGGTTCCCTGCCGGCGGTCGACGCCGAAGGAATCGGCCTGTTTGCGCGCGGTTTCGAGGAACGCGGTGCCGTCCTGAGACCCGACGCCCAGGTAGTTGAACAGGTGTGCGTGGTGGAGCCAGGTGTCGTCCGCGTCGAACAGCGTCGTTTCGAGGCCGTTCTTCTGGGCGAACAGCGCTGCACTGAGGCCGGCGGGACCGCCGCCGACCACGAGAACCGTCGAGTCCGATGCCATGCCGTCACGTACGTGCTTGCCGCCCATCAATCCCCGGCAACGTGGTCCGAACTACCTTACGTTTGGTAAGTCGATTACGGATCGGTCAGTCGACTCACCGGATTCGCCGAGCGTCGTGTTCGGTCGGCGAACGTCGTGCCTATCGGCGTCGAGCCCCAAGTGCGGGTATGCGCCTGGCGGATCTGGAACCGACGCCGCGGCTGGTCGACTGGGGGCTGTTCGTCGCCGTCGCCCTCGCGCTGGCGACCGGCCTCGTCTCGCTGGTCTCGGGGCGGCCGGGCGACGCGTGGGTGTTCGTCGTCCACGGAGCCGTCGGACTGGCGCTGATCGGCCTGCTGGCCTGGAAGCTCCGCCGGATTGCGTCCCGACTCCGCCGCGTTCGCGAGTCGGCGACGGTAGCGCTGTCGGCCCTGCTGGCGGCGACGGCGGTGGCGACACTGGCGACGGGCGTCGCGTGGGTCCTCGGCGCGAACGTCGACCTGTGGGGCTGGACGCTGTTGAACCTCCACGTCGGGCTGGGACTGCTGGTCGTTCCGCTCCTGGTGGCCCATCTCTGGCGACGGTTTCGCGCCCCCACGACGGACGACTGGGAGGGCCGCCGGACGACGTTGCAGTACGCGGGGCTGGCGCTGGCCGGCGGGCTGACGTGGCGCGTCAGCGACGCCGTCGGCGACGCACTAGGCGAACCCCAGCGGCGCTTCACCGGGTCGAAGCCGACCGGCGGGACGGGCAACCGCTTTCCCGTCACCTCGTGGGTGCTAGACGACCCCGACCCCGTCGATCTCGACGACTGGCGACTGCACGTGACCGGCGCGGTCGAACGCTCGCGGACGTTCGCGTACGACGATCTGTCGCCCGACGCCGAACGGTCCGCACTCCTGGATTGCACTAGCGGGTGGTACGCCGAGCGAACCTGGCGCGGCGTCGCCGTCGGCGACCTGCTCGACGCCGTCGAACCGACCGCCGACGCCCGCTGGGTCGTCTTTCACAGCGTGACGGGCTACCGCTTCGGGTTCCCGATCGCGGCGGCCCGCGAGTGCCTGCTGGCGACCCACGTCGACGGCGAGCGACTGACCCACGGCCACGGGTTCCCCCTGCGGGTAGTCGCGCCCGGCCGCCGGGGCTTCCAGTGGGTCAAGTGGGTCACCGCCGTCGAAGTCCGGCGCACCCGCGACTGGGGCCAGTGGGCCGCCATCTTCGTCAGCGGCGTCGAGTGATCGTGACCGACCGTCGGGGCGGTCGGACGCCGATACCCGACCGCCCACGTTTATCGGCGTCGCGGTCGACCGGGTGGTATGGACGACGGGCGACGGATTCGACTGGGCGTCGACGTCGGCGGGACCTTCACCGACGTCGTCCTCCTGGTCGAGGGCGCGGTGACGACGGCGAAGGTACCGACCACCGACGACCAGAGCGTCGGCGTCGTCGAGGGCGTCGCGGTCGCCTGCGAGCGCGCGGGCGTCGACCCCGCTGACGTGACCCGCTTTCGACACGCCACGACCGTCTCGGTCAACGCCATGCTAGAGGGCGAGGGCGCGGAGACGGCGCTGGTGACGACGGCGGGCTTCGGCGACGTGCTGGCGATTGGCCGGCAGAATCGGCCGGCGCTGTACGACCTCTCGGCGGCGAAACCGGCCCCGCTGGTGCCCGCCGACCGCCGGATCGAACTCGACGAGCGGGCGACGACCGAGGGCGTCGAACGGGCCGTCGACGACGGCGACGTCGCGGACGTCGTCGCCGCCCTGCCCGACGACCTCGAAGCGGTCGCGGTGTCGCTGCTGCACGCCTACGCCCACCCCGACAACGAGCGGCGGGTCGCGGCGGCGCTGCGCGAGGAACTGGACTGTCCGGTGTCGGTCTCCCACGAGGTGCTGGCGGAGTTCCGCGAGTACGAGCGGACTGCGACGACGGTGGCGGACGCGTACCTGACGCCCGTGATCGACGACTACCTCGGTCGGCTCCTGTCGCGAGCGGCCGACCTGGGCCTCCCCGACCCGCGGGTCATGCAGGCCAACGGCGGCATCGCCGACGCCGCGACGGTCCGGGACAACGCCGTGACGACGGTCCTGTCGGGACCGGCGGCGGGCGTCGTCGGCGCGTCGCTGTTCGAGTCGGCGGTCGGCGCCGCGGGCGTGATAACGTTCGATATGGGCGGTACCTCTAGCGACGTGAGCCTCGTGCGCGACGGCGACGTCGAGCGAACGACCGAGGCCGACGTGGGCGGCCACCCGGTCCGGATTCCGATGGTGGACGTCCGGACCGTCGGGGCCGGTGGCGGTTCGATCGCGTGGATCGACGACGGCGGCGCGCTCCGGGTCGGTCCCCGCTCGGCGGGCGCGGAACCCGGTCCCGCCTGCTACGGTCGAGGCGGCGAGGAACCGACGGTCACCGACGCGAACCTGCGTTTGGGCTACCTCGGCGCGGACACGACGCTGGGCGAGGACCTGACGCTCGACGCCGACCGCGCGGAGGCAGCGCTCGACGACCTCGCGGCCGGAGCGGACCTCGACGGGTCGCTCGCGGCCGCCCGCGGGGTCTACCGGATCGCCAACGCGACGATGACCCGCGCCATTCGCGGGGTCACCGTCGAGCGAGGTCACGACCCGCGGGCGTTCGCGCTGGCGGCGTTCGGCGGTGCCGGGCCGATGCACGCCGCCGCGCTGGCCGACCGGCTAGACGTCGAGCGAGTCGTCGTCCCGCGGGCGGAGGGCGTCCTCTCGGCGCTGGGACTGCTGGCCGCCGACGAGCGACACGACGCCGTCCGGACGTATCGAACGCCGCTGGCCGAGGCCGATCCCGACGCCGTCGAGACGGTGTACGGGGACCTGGCGACGACGGTACTCGACGACACCACCGATCCCGAAGCGGCGACCGTCGAGCGGGCGGCGGACGTCCGGTACCGCGGTCAGAGCTTCGAACTCGCCGTCGACGTGCCGGACCCCTTCGACGCGGCCACCGTCGCCGATCGATTCCACGAGGCCCACGAGCGCACGCGTGGCTACCGCATGGACGAACCGCTCGCCGTCGTGAATCTTCGCGCCCGCGCGACCGTCGCGGGCGATCCGCCGTCGCTGGCGTACGACCCGGCCGGCGACCCGCTGGCTGGACGGCGCGAGGCGTACTTCGACGGCGAGTACCGGGACACGCCGGTCTACGACCGCGAGCGCGTGCCCGTCGGGGAACCCTACGCGGGCCCGGCCATCTTCGAGGGCGGCGAGAGCACCGTCGTCCTGCCACCGGACTGGACCGCCCGTGTCGACGGCGACGGAACGCTAGTGCTAGAGGTGGCCGAGGTATGACTGGCGGCTCACGTCGCGACGACGGAACGGACGGGACGCGCGACGACCACGCCATCGACGCCGTGGAACTCGAGATTCTGCGCACCCAGCTAGAGAGCGTCGCCGACGAGATGGGACGGGTGCTCGTCCGGGGCGCGTACTCGCCGAACATCACCGAGCGCCGGGACTGCTCGACGGCCATCTTCGACGCCGACGGGCGGATGGTCGCCCAGGCCGAACACATTCCCGTCCATCTCGGCGCGATGCCGGAGGCGGTCGCGGCGGTGCTGGAACGCGACCCGAAACCGGGCGACGTCTTCGCGTTGAACGACCCGTTCGCGGGCGGGACGCACCTGCCGGACGTGACGCTGGTGTCGCCGCTGGCCCCCGAGGGCGACGTCGTCGGCTACGCCGTCTCGCGGGCCCACCACGCCGACGTCGGCGGGATGACGCCGGGCAGCATGCCCGCCGGCGCACGCGAAATCCACCAGGAAGGGGTACGGATTCCACCGGTTCGCCTCGTCGAGGGCGGCGACGTCGACGCGGACGTGGAGTCGCTACTGTTGGCGAACGTCCGCAATCCCGGCGAGCGTCGCGCGGACCTCCGCGCCCAACTGGCGGCCAACGAGCGCGGCGAGGCCCGGATCGGCGACCTGCTGGCCGACCACGGCGACCGCCTGCTGGCGGCGTTCGAGGCGGTGATCGACTACTCCCGTCGGCGGTTGCGCGCGGAGCTGCGCGAACTGCCCGACGGCGAGTACCACGCCAGCGACGTCATGGAAGGCGACGGCGTGACCGACGCCGACGTCCCGATTGAGGTGACCGTCACCGTCGACGGCGGAACGCTCGACGTCGACTTCGCCGGCACCGCCGCGCAGGTCGACGGCAACGTGAACGCGCCACTGTCGGTCGCTAAGAGTGCCGTATACTTCGTCGTACGATGTATTACTGACCCCGAGATCCCGCCGAACCACGGCTGTTACGAACCCGTGTCCGTTGTTGCACCGGTGGGGACGTTGCTCAACCCCGAGCCACCGGCGGCGGTGGTCGGGGGCAACGTCGAGACGAGCCAGCGGGTCACCGACGTCGTCTTCGACGCGCTGGCGGCGGCCGCGCCCGAACGCGTCCCCGCGCAGGGGCAGGGCACCATGAACAACCTCATCGTTGGCTCGCCCGCGTTCGCCTACTACGAGACCATCGGTGGCGGTGCCGGGGCGACCGCCGACGCCGACGGACTCTCGGGCGTGCAAGTGGGCATGACCAACACCCTGAACACGCCCGTCGAGGCGCTAGAGGCCGCCTACCCGCTCCGCGTCGAGACCTACGCCATTCGTGGCGGGACCCGTGGCGATGGCCGCCACCGCGGCGGCGACGGCCTGATTCGGTCGGTCACCGTCGAAACGGACGCCACCGTCTCCCTGCTGACCGAACGCCGCCGCCACGCCCCCCGGGGCCTCGCTGGCGGCGCGGACGCTATCCCCGGCCGAAATCGCATCGACGGCGAGACGGTCCCCGCGAAGACGACTCGCGACGTCGACGCCGGCACGACCGTCACCGTCGAGACGCCTGGGGGTGGTGGCCACGGCACACCCGACGACGCGAATCGAAACGGCTAACAACGAACCCCGGAAATCATCACCCGAGCCGAGGTAGCCTAGCCTGGCCAAGGCGCCTGCCTCGAGAGCAGGTGTCCTTCCGGACTCGTGAGTTCAAATCTCACCCTCGGCGCTTCTCCGTCGCACACCACGCCGAGCGATGCGAGAATACCTCGAATCGAAGCGGGACGCCCCTCGAAACGGACGGGACGCGATCTCGACGCCGGTGCAGCCAGGACGAAATATCGGGCCGTAGTCAAATCGACGTAGCGTTCGCCGACAGAAAATGCGGCTTACAGGAGGCCGGTCTTCTGCAGTTTCATCAGGTCCTCGGTGTCGAGCGTTTCGCCTTCCTTGAACTTCTGGTAGATCTCCTCGGCTTCCTCGCGAGCGGCTTCCTTCTTTTCCTCGCGCTGGGCGCGTTCCTCTTCCTCTTCCTTCTTGTCGAGTTCGCGCAGGCGCTTCTGGACGCGGACGAAGTCCTCGTGGTGGCGGTCGGCGGCTTCCTGGGCGTCGACGAACTTCTCGTGCATCTCGTCGGCCTCGTCACGGATCTCGTCGGCCTCGCGGTAGGCCTCGATCATCTCGTTGTGGTGCTTCTGGGCTTCGTCGGCCAGTTCGGTCACCTTCTGGTGGTGCTTGCTGGCTTCGGAACGCACCTCCTCGGCCTCGGCTTTGAGTTCTTCGAGGTCGTCGGTCTGGTCGAGTTTCTCGCGTTTCTCCTGGAGTTCCTCGCGTTTCTGCTCGATCTTCTCGATGAGTTCCTTCTCGTCCTCGGAGCTGAGCACCTCGGTCTGCTGTTTGAACTCTAGATCCTCGATTTCGTCTTCGAGCTGGTCGATGCTCTTTCCCTGGTCGAGTTCGAGGTCGTCCTTTCGTTTCTCGACCTTGTCGAACAGTTCGTTGGCCTCGGCGTTGAGTTCGTTTCGCTTTTCTTTGTGCTCCTGGACCTTCTCGTTGAGTTCGTCGCGCTTCTCGCGGTGTTCCTGGGCCTCGTCGACCTTCTCGCG
>JBDGSB010000068.1:0-11467 GCA_042217765.1 Haloarculaceae archaeon
TCCTCGATGCCCTCCGCGAAGGCGTTGAACTTGCAGATGTCGAAGGAATCGGAGATGGCGTGCAGGTCCTGGAAGACGACGCAGAGTTCGCCCTTGCCTTCGACGGCCTGCGGGTCGGTCTTCTCGGGGACGCCCAGGATTTCGGAGGCGGGGGTGTACGCTCGCAGGTGGCAGGCCCCGCGGTTGGACGTGGCGTAGCCGATGGCCATGCCCTTCATGGTGCGGGGGTCGTAGGCGGGGATGGCCTGGCCCTTGACGTCGAGCCGGCAGTCGTGGGCGTCGAGTTCCTCGGCGGCGCGGCGCTGGCCTTCGGCGAGGGTGTCCGCGAGGTCGGTCTCGCGGGTGGCGATGCGGCCGAGCATGTCGATGATCTCGTCGGCGTCGCCCCAGTCGATGCCCGCATCGGCGTCGACGTAGCCCTTCTCGGTGGCCTCCATGGCGAAGGCCATCATGTTGCCGGCGTCGATGGTGTCCATGCCGTAGTCGTTACAGCGGTCGATCATCACGGCGACCTTGTCGCGGTCGTCGTTCATCGAGTTCGGCCCGAGCGCCCACGCCGACTCGTACTCGAAGGACTCCATCCGGACGTTCATCTCCTCGCCTTTGTGCATCACGTCGACGTCGACTTCCTTCTTGCAGGCGACCGGACACGAGTGACAGGTCGGCTCGTCGACGAGGATGTTCTCCCGGACGTTCTCGCCGGAGACCTTCTCGGAGTCGATGTTTGGCTGCTCGGGAGCCTCCCGGCGCTCGCTGGCCGTCGAGGAGTAGCGGCCGTTCTTGACCGGTAGGCCGTCGATCTCCTCGGTGAGATTCATCAGGACGTTCGTCCCGTAGACCGACAGGCCGCCCTCGTTGGGACCGGTGATGTCGCTCTCCTGGATGACCTGCATGGCCTGCTTGTGGCCCTCCTGGAACGTCTCGGGGTCGGCCGGCTTGGGCATCTTCGTGCCGGACTTGACGACCACCGCTTTGAGGTTCTTGTTGCCCATCACGCAGCCGGTGCCGCCCCGGCCCGAGGCACGGTCGTCCTCGTTGACGATGGCCGCGTAACGGACCTCGTTCTCGCCGGCCTGGCCGATGGCCATCGTCGAGAGGTTCTTGCCGTACGCGCCGTCGAGTTCCTCCTCGATGATCTCGCGTGTCTCGTGGACGCCCTTGCCCCAGAGGTGTGAGGCGTCGCGGAGTTCGACCTCGCCGTCCTCGACGTAGGCGTAGACGGGGTCGTCGGCCCGTCCCTCGAACAGCAGGCCGTCGAAGCCCGCCCACTTGAGCCGCGCACCGGACCAGCCACCGTGGTGGGAATCGGTGACGGTCCCGGTGAGCGGCGACTTCGTACAGATAGCGATGCGCCCGCTCATCGTCGTCTGTGTCCCCGTCAGCGGCCCGTTCGTGAACGCCAGGAGGTTCTCCTCGCTGAGCGGGTCCACGTCCGGTCCCTGGTCGAAAACGTACTTCACGCCCAGCCCGCGCGCGCCGATGTACTTCTTCGCGTCCTCGTCGTCGAGCCCCTCGTAGTTCACGTCGCCATCCGAGAGATCGACGCGCGCCACGTGGTCGTGGAATCCACCGAGTTCTGTCATAGTAATCTCCACCGATTATATACGGCCGCTATCCTGCTATGTCTTGCCACGTTGTCGTAACCGATATTCGTTACCTCCCCGGCGCTCGACGTCGTCTCGGCCGGTACGTTTAGTTTCCGGCTGGCGTACTGCGACTATGCGAAGCTACGACGTGACGAACGTCTGGGGCATCCCGATTCGCGTGAACGTCTCGCTTTTGGTATTCCTGCCGGTACTGGCGTGGCTCATCGGGAGCGGCCAGCAGATACCCACCTACGCAGGGCTCATCGCGAGCGTCAGCGGCGTCGGGTTCGACACCGCACAGTTGCAGGCGGGCGCGACGCCCTGGGCCATCGGCGTCGTGGCGGCCGTCGGCCTGTTCGTCAGCGTGGCCCTGCACGAACTGGGCCACTCCTGGGTCGCGTTGCGCTACGGCATCGAGATCGAGTCGATCACGCTGTGGATTCTCGGCGGCATGGCCGCGCTGTCGTCGATTCCCCGCGAGTGGAACCGCGAGTTCTGGATCGCCATCGCCGGCCCGACCGTGAGCGTCGGAGTGGGGGCGGTCTGCTACGGCGGATTGCTCGCGACGCCCGCGTCGGTTCCCGTCGTCAAGTTCGTGTTCGGCTGGCTGGCGATCACGAACGTCGTCCTCGCGGCGTTCAACCTCCTGCCGGCGTTCCCGATGGACGGCGGGCGAATCTTCCGGGCGCTGCTGGCGCGCACGCGACCGTACGGGACCGCGACCCGGCTGGCCGCCCGCGTCGGCGTCGGCTTCGCGTTGCTGTTCGCCGTCGTCGGCGTCCTCTCGTTCAGTCCGCTGTTGCTGTTGCTGGCGCTTTTCGTCTACGGCGCGGCGACGACCGAGTCGAAGACGGTGCTGTTGCACGAACTGCTCGATGGACTCACCGTCGGCGACCTGATGGAACGGGACGCGGCGACCGTCGAGGCCGACACCACCGTCGCGGCGTTCGCCGACCGCCTGCTCGGCGAGCGCCGATCGCGGTTTCTCGTCACCGACGGCGGCGACGTCGTGGGAGCCGTCTCCGTCGAGGACGTCCGGTCGGTGAGCGGCCGCGACCGCGACGCGACGACGCTCCGGGACGTGATGCGCGAGCCTATTCGCGTGCGAACGACCGACGACGCCTTCGAGACGCTGGGCGCGCTCCAGCAGTCCGGTACGAACGGAGCCCTCGTCGAGGACGGCGGGCGCGTCGTCGGCCTGCTCTCGACGGACGACTACGCTCGCGCCATGACGATTCGACGCGGGTTCTACGGCGGGGTGGGGGGGATGACGTGAGCGCAGGTCGGCGCTTCCTCTAGAACGGCCGTATCCGCCCTTCGATCAGGTCGTCGGTGAGGTCGCCGACGGCGTCGAGTTCCGCGTCGACGGCGGCAGCCACCGCGTCGTCGTCGGATTCGGTGGTGACGACGTCGGCGGCCCACGGGTCGGTAACGGGGTCGCCGATGCGAGCGAGCAACTGAACACAGGCGTACTCGGCGTCGATTCGGCGGGCGATCCGGAGCGCCAGCAGGTTGTAGAGTTTGCCGACGTGGGTGATCGGATTCTTGCCGGCGGTGGCTTCGAGGCTCATCGGCCGGTGGGGCGTGATGAGACCGTTTGCGCGGTTGCCCCGTCCCACAGCCCCGTCGTCGCCGGATTCCGCGGACAGGCCGGTCGTCGTGAGATAGACCGATCCGGTCGCGTAGTCGTCGGCCGCGTTGACCCGGACGGAGACCGGCACGTCGAGCGTGTCGGCGGCGTGCTCGGTGGCCAGCGCCTCGATGCGTGCCAGCACCGCGCGGTACGCTTCGAGGTCGGCAACGCGACCGTCGAGGACGGCCGCCGCGACGGTGAGGTCGACGCGGCCGTTTCGCCGGAGCGCCATGAGCTTCACGTCCTTGCCGACGGCGTCGAGTTCGCCGTGCAGGCGGGATTCGAGCGTCCGGACGAACGCCTCGGTCCGGGTGCCCGGCGCGTGGCCCACTCCGAAACTCGTGTCGTTGGCCAGCGGAACCTCGCCCCGGTCGAACAGCGCGGCGAGGTCCGCCGAGGTCCGGCCGATGCGGGTCTCGATCCGGAGGTGGTCCGGCCGGAGCGCCGGGACGGTGTCGAGCAGGTACTCGCGGGCGGCCGCCGTCGCCAGGTCGTCGACGGGGACCGTCCGGCCGTCGACGTCGGTCGTCGCGCGTCCGCCGACGAGGACGTAGATCGGTTCGCGCACCGTCCCGCCCCCGAAGGCCGGTTCGGCCCGGCCGGCACCGAGGTGGACCTTGTCGGTGTTGTGATGCAGGACGCGGCCGAACTCCTCGCGGTAGAACCGCGAGAGCCGCCGCGAGACCGCCTCGGCGACGCCGTCGCACAGCGAGTCCGGGTGGCCGATGCCCTTGCGCTCGACGAACTCCAACTCCCTGTCGGCGACCGGATCGGCGTCGACGCGTTCGATGGCCAGGGCGTCGTCCATATCCCCGCCTCGGCGGCCGACGAGAAAAATCCGGGGGAGTGACGGTCGTGCCGCCGAAACGACCGAGCGAGAGCGAGCACTGCCGAAACGACCAAACGAGAGCCAGCGCCGCCGCCTGGACGTCGGGGCAACGACTACGGGGCCATCGGCCGAACCCGGACGCATGGCCGACTGGTCGCGGCCGGTCGAACGGCCGATCACGCACGTCTACGACGCGGCGTACGCGGGCGTCCCGAACTGGGACATCGGGCGACCGCAGCGGCCGTTCGTGGCGCTTGCGGAGGCCGGCCTCGTTCGCGGCCCGGTGCTGGACGTCGGCTGCGGGACGGGCGAACTCGCGCTGTTTCTCGCGCGCCAGGGCCACGAGGTACTGGGGATCGACCTCTCGGCGCTGGCCATCCGGCAGGCCCGCCAGAAGGCGACGTGGCGGCGCGTTCCCGCGCGGTTTCTCGTGTGGGACGCCCTGGACCTCCCGCGGCTGGCGGACGCGGGCGTTTCCGTCCGGACCGTGGTCGACTCGGCGATGTTCCACGTGCTGGGCGACCGCGAGCGCGACCGCTTCGTCGCCGGACTCGGCACGGTCCTCGACGACGGCGGCCTCTACTGCGTTCTCGGGGACGCACGGACCGACGAGCGGGACGTCTACGGCATCACGCCCGAGGAACTCCGCGCCCGGTTCGACGCGGCCGGGGGCTGGGAGGTCGTCTTCGCCTACGAGACCGGCTTCGAGCGGCGCTGGAGCACCACGCCGGCGTACTTCGTCGGCGTGCGCCGGCGGGCGTAGTCCGCGATCGGTCGATTGGTGCTCGATGGACGCTCGCCGCGACCGAATATTGACGGTCTTGCGGGACGACGCACCGATCGAGACGCGATGCGACGGACGACGACGCGACGAGCGGTGCTGGCAGCGGTACTCGGGACCGGCGTCGGCGGGGCGGCGCTGTCGCCGGTCGGCGAGCTACTCGATTCGCTCGCGCCGTTGAGCGGCCGGGCCTGGCGGGACGGCCAGCGACGGGTGCCGGACGTCGTCGCCAGCCCGCACGGAGAGGCGACGGTCACCTACGACGACTACCACGTGCCCCACGTCGAGGCCGACGACGAGCGGGCGGCGTACTTCGCGGTGGGGTACGTCCACGCCGCCGACCGGCTGTTCGAGATGGACCTGATCCGGCGGCGCATGGACGGGCGGCTGTCGGCGGCGTTCGGCGAGCGGACCGTCGAGTCCGACGTCTTCCACGCGAAGATGGACTTCCGTGGGGCCGCCGAAGCCTCGGCCGAAACGCTGTCGGGCACCCGGACGGAGACGCTGATCGAGGCGTATTCCGACGGGGTCAACGCGTACCTGCAGACGGGGCCGCCGCCCCTGGAGTTCGGCCTGCTGGACTACGACGCCGCCCCCTGGAGCGTGGTGGACACGCTGCTGGTCGGGACGCAGGTCTCCTGGGGGCTGACCGGCAGTTTCCGGACGCTCCGGCAGGCGGTGCTCCGGCGGAAACTCGGCGGCGAGACCTACCGGCGACTGTACGGGCGTCCCTTCGACCACGGCGTGCCCATCGTACGCGAGGGGATCGGCGGGACGGCCGAGGGCGTGGGCGACGCGGGCCGACGGACGGGCGACGCCCGCGACGCGCTCGGGGACGTGTCCCCGAGATTCGTCGACTGGCTGGCGACGTTCGAACCCCCGCGATTGCGCGGGTCGAACCACTGGGCCGTCTCGGGCGCGCACACGGCCACGGGATCGCCGACGTTCGCGTACGACCCGCACCTGACGCTGATGGTCCCGCCGGTGTGGTACGAACAGCGGATCGCGGTCGGCGACGTCGACGTCCGCGGGGCGACCTTTCCGGGGATTCCGTTCGTCGTCGTGGGGGAGAACGCCCACGGCGCGTGGGGGTTCACGAACACGGGCGCGGACGTCGTCGACTTCTACACCTACGAGACGGACGGCGAGCAGTACCGCCACGGCGACGACTGGCGCGCGTTCGAGACCGACGTGCGGACCGTCGACGTGGCCGACGGCGACGACCGGCGGGTCACGGTGCGAAAGACCGTCCACGGCGCGTACCTCGACCGCGAGGTCGACGGGCGGACGCGCCACGTCGGCGTCGCCTGGACCGGGATGACCGGGACGCGGGAGTCACGGGCTCTCTACGAGTTCGGTCACGCGACGGGACTGGACGACTACCGCGACGCGCTCCGGAACCTCGACGTGCCGACCCAGAACGCCCTCTACGTCGACGACGAAAACGTCTACTACAAGGTCGCCGGAAAGATCCCGATCCGGCGCGTCGATGGCGAAGTGGTTCGCGGCGATCGCGTATTCGACGGGTCCGCGGGCGAGGCCGAGTGGGAGGGATTCGAACCGTTCGGGCAGAGTTCCTGGGAGGGGTTCGTCCCCTTCTCTGACAAACCGGGTCTCGTGAATCCCGACTACGTGGGGACGGCGAACCAGCGGCCGGCCGACGACCCGGCCTACCCCATCGGCCAGGAGTACGCCTCCGGGTTCCGGGCGACGCGCATCGACGAGCGCCTCGACGAACGCGTCGCCGGCGACGAACCGGTCGACCGGACGTTCATGCAGTCGCTACAACGGGACGTGCTGGACGTCCGGGCGCGACTGCTCGTCCCGCGATTGCTGGCGGTCCGCGACCGGGTGCCCGACACGGCCGACCCCTACCTCGACGCGATGGCCGAGTGGGACTACCGGATGGAGCGGGACTCGACGGCGGCGCTGGTGTTCTACTGGTTCTACGAGTACTTCCGCGGGGCGACCTGGAGCGAGCCGTTCCGGGCGATGGGACTTGACGAGACGTGGTGGCCCCGGGAGTGGGTGCTGGTCACCCTCCCGGCCGACGACCCCGTCTTCGACGGCGACCGGGCCGGCGTCTTCGCCGACGCGATGGAAAAAGCCGTCGCCCGCATCGAGAGCGAGGGCTGGTCGGTCTACGGCGACGTCAATCGAACCACGATCGATCATCCCTTCGGCGACCAGGTGCCGGCGCTGAACTACCCACGGTACCCGACCGACGGCACGGGGTTCACGCTGTTCAACGTCCGTGAGAACGCCAGCGCGGGCAGTAGCTGGCGGCAGGTCTCGCCGATGGGTGACGCCTCGCTGTCGGTGATCCCGGGCGGACAGGACGGCTCGTACTTCTCGGCCCACTACGACGACCAGTTGCGCATGTGGGCAGACGGCGAGTACAAGGCGATGCGCTTTGCCACGCCCGAAGACGGCGACACCGTTCGATTCCGGAGTGAGACGGAGTGAGCGACGCCGAATCGAGGACCAACGGGCGGGACGGAACGGCGCTGGTGCGCGTTCGCCGGTCGCTCGCGACCGTCCGGCGACGCCCTCGACGACGCCGGGTCGCCCTCCTCGTGGCCGGACTGGTCGGCCTCGGACTCGCCGACAGCCACTGGATCGGACTGGTCGTTGCCGGCGCGCTGGTGGGGCTGGTCAGCGAGACCGTCCCGCGAGCGGTCGTGGGCGGACTGGTTCTCGGCGTGGTCGTCCTCGCCGTCCACGTGTTCGGGAGTCCCGCGATGAGCGTCGCGGCGTTCGTCGCGCTCCGCCCGGCGTCGTACGTGACCGTCGGGATTGCACTGGTCGGGCCGACGTGGGGAGCGCTCGTCCGCGCCGTGCTGTGATCGTGTTCGGATACAATGGGGGAGACATCGGCGACGGCCTTGAGGTGGGTCGCGACGGCGGTCTGGCTGGCCCCGAGTCCCTCGCTGACCTTCTCGTTGGTCGATTCGAGGTGCTCGACGGCGTCGTCGGTGCTGTGTTCGATGGTCGCGACGATGGTTTCGATCTCGTCGGTCCGTTCGTGAGCGTCCGCGGCGAGTTGCTTGATCTCGTCGGCGACGACGGCGAATCCCTCGCTGTCCCGATCGGCCCGTGCGGCCTCGATGTTGGCGTTCAGCGCCAGCATGCTCGTCTGGTCGGCGATGTCGTTGATGACGTCGACGACCGCGATGATTCGGTCGACCGTCTCGTCGAGTTCCGTGACGCTGTGTCTGACCTCGCCGGCGGCCATCGCGACGTCCTCGATGGTGTCCGCGGTTCGTTCGGCCGCCTCCCGGCCGTCCTCGGCAACCGACTCCGCGTCGGCGACCGTCGCGGCCAGTTCGCGAGCGCGTTCGTTGGCCAGATCGGTGCTGTCCGTCTCGTCGGAGCCCGTCCGTGAGTCCGGATCGGGCGGTTCGGCTGTCATCGGTACGTCTCCACGAACCTCCTGGTTCCACGTTACCGTACTTCGTGATCAGGATTTGCGTTTTATTCGCCGAAAGAATGATCGAACTGTTCGCGGTCCGTGCGCTCGGCCGTCGCAGAACCCGTCGCCTCCGCGAACGTCGAGCGTCGCGTGGAGGGCCCACGTCAGGGGTGTGGACGCGTCAGGGTGTGGACGTTTCCGTCGTCGCCATGCCCGACTCGGTGGTCATGCCCGATTCGGTGGTCGTGCCGGCTTCGGTCGTGCCGGTTTCGGTCGTCACGGTCGGCGTCGTGGTGGTCGGCGTCGGTGTGCCGGTAGTCGGAGCCGCAGTGGTCGTCATGCCCGATTCCGTCGTGGTGCCGGAGGGCGTCGTCGTCGTACCCGAGGGCGTCTCCGTCGCGTTGGTCGGCGTGGCCGTCGTCGTCGGCGTCTCGGTCGTCACGTTGCTCGGTGCGACGGTCGGATCTTCGACCACGATAACGCTGAAGGGGATGCTCACCGGGGCGGCGTCGGGGTCGGCGTAGTTAATCGCGACGACGCTGTAGGCGTTGCCGCCGTCGAGCGACACGTTGGCGGTCGCCACCACGTCGCTCGCGTTGTTCGCGTTACGCACGACGAGCGTGTGGTTTCCGGCGGGGACGGTCTGGTAGGCCGACGCCTCGCGGAACGAGACGTTCGCGAAGACCGGCGTCGTGCCGTCGTCGACCGTCACGTTGACGGGGCCAGCGTCGGGCGAGAGGTGGATGAGCCGGACGGCCGACTGGTCCGATTCGGGCGTCGTCGCGTTGTCGACGTACAGCGTGGTGTTGAAGTCGACGTCGGTGAACTCGCTGACGTCGCCCGAGGCCGCGAGCGTGTAGTTGGTGCCCGGTTCCAGCGAAATTTCGGTTTGATGGACGACATCGGAGTCGTTGGTCGGTCCCGTGATGGTCACGGTGTGGTTGCCCGCCGGCACGGACAGGTACCCACTGACCGACGCGTACGAGACGTTGTCGAGTACCGTCTGATTGTCGACGGCGATGTCGACGGTACCCGCGTCCGGCGCGGCGTGAATTACACGCAGGCCCGACGACTCGTCTGCCATCTGTTGCTGGGAATTCGCCGCGAGCGCGCCGCCGCCGACCAGGGCACTGGCGACGACCAGCACACTCACGACGAGTGCAGCGACGGCAGCAAAGCGGGGATTTAGTTTCTGTGTCATGCAGTCTGTCACTGTACGCGACAGCGGTATTGTTACTCGCAACGTAGTCGACGGCCGTAATCGGTAACCTCGTCGGGCAAATCGGTTTCCCGTCGTTACTCGCGACGTGGCCGCCATTACTCGCGACGAGGCCGGCGCTACTCGCGACGAGGCCGGCGTTACTCGTAGCGTGGCCAGCGTTACTCCGCACTCGACGGTCGTCTCGATTCGACAAACGACGGCTTACCGTTCTCCCGAAGCCGCTTCCGTCTCACAGCACGCCATCAGAACTCGTCGGTCGGCGTCGGGACGCCGTCGTCGGCCTCGCCGCCGTCGAGGTCGAACTCCTCGCGCAACTCCCGGATGCGGTCGCGGATGTCCGCCGCGAGTTCGAATTCGAGGTTGTCGGCGGCCTCCTGCATCCGCGCTTCTAGCTGGTCGACCAGCAGTGCTGCCTCGTCCTCGTCGTCGGGGCCGTCCCCGGTGACCCCGCCGGTGTCGGTCTTGCTGCCGGGCAGGTTCGTCTCGCCGACAGCCTTCTCGATGGTCTTCGGTTCGTAGCCGTGTTGCTCGTTGTACTGCCGTTGAATCTCGCGGCGGCGGCGCGTCTCGTCGATGGCGTCCTGCATGGCGTCGCTGACGTCGTCGGCGTACAGCACCACCTCGCCGTTGACGTTGCGCGCGGCCCGGCCCATCGTCTGCACGAGCGTCGTCTCGCTGCGGAGAAAGCCCTCCTGGTCGGCGTCGAGAATGGCGACCAGCGACACCTCCGGGATGTCGAGGCCCTCCCGCAAGAGGTTGATACCGACCAGCACGTCGAACTCGCCCAGGCGCAGGCCCCGGACGAGTTCGTGTCGCTCGAGCGTGTCGGTCTCGTCGTGCATGTACTCGACGGCGACGCCGGCCTCTTGCAGGTACTCCGTGAGGTCCTCGGCCATCCGCTTGGTGAGCGTCGTCACGAGCACGCGCTCGTCGCGCTCGACCCGGTCGTCGATGCGGTCGAGCAGGTCGTCGACCTGGCCCGCCGCCGGCGACACCTCGACGGCGGGGTCGACGAGGTAGGTCGGCCGGACGATCTGCTCGACCACCTGGTCGCTGTGTTCGCGCTCGTAGTCGCCCGGCGTCGCCGAGACGTACAGCGTCCGGTCGGTCTTGTCCTCGAACTCCTCGAAGGTCAGCGGGCGGTTGTCGTAGCTCGTCGGCAGTCGAAAGCCGTTCTCGACCAGCGAGTCCTTGCGGGACTTGTCGCCCTCGTACTGGCCCTTGATCTGCGGGATGGTCTGGTGGGACTCGTCGACGACGGTCAGGAAGTCCTCGGGGAAGTAATCCAACAGCGTGTACGGCGGCTCGCCGGACTCGCGGTCGCTCAGATACACCGAGTAGTTCTCGATGCCCGAGCAGTAGCCGGCCTCGCGCATCATCTCCACGTCGAAGGTCGTCCGCTCTTCGAGGCGCTGGGCGGCAACGAGGTCGCCCTGTCGTTCGAAGTGGGCCACCCGACGGTCGAGATCAGCCTGTATCTCGTCGATGGCCGCCTCGAGTTGCTCCTCGGGATAGGAGTAGTGTTCGGCTGGGTGGAGCAACACGGCCGGTTCCTCGCTGACGACCTTCCCTTCGAGGGGGTCGACCTTCGACAGCCGGTCGATCTCGTCGCCCCAGAGTTCCACGCGGACGGCGTAGCGGCCGTACATCGGATAGATCTCGACGGTGTCGCCCCGCACCCGGAAGGTCCCCTGCGTGAAGTCGACGTCGTTGCGCTCGTAGTTCAGGTTAACCAGCCGCTCTAGCAGGTCCTCGCGGTCGAGGCGCTGGCCGCGTTCCAGGCGCAACGACATGTCGACGTAGTTGGCGGGGTTGCCGAGGCTGTAGATGGCCGACACCGACGCGACCACGACGACGTCCTCGCGGGTCAGCAGCGACCGCGTCGCCGAGTGGCGCAGTCGGTCGATCTCCTCGTTGATGGAGGCGTCCTTCTCGATGTACTTGTCGGTCTGCTCGACGTACGCCTCGGGCTGGTAGTAGTCGTAGTAGGAGACGAAGTACTCG
>JBDGSB010000025.1:0-11345 GCA_042217765.1 Haloarculaceae archaeon
ACGACGAATATCTCTCCGGCATGACCTTCGACGAGATGACCGGCGCGGCCGGGTCGTTCCCCCAGCAAAGCGGCGACGACGACCGGCGGTACCAGTTCTGAGTTACTAAGCCCTCGCGGGTCGCTGGCGCGACCCGCTCGCCCTTAGTATTCCGCCAGGCCGCACCGCTTGCGCGGTCTCAGCGATCGCTGAGACACGCGCGTCGAGTCCGCGCCATTCGGTCGCTCTCCCGAGCGACCGTGATGGCGCACGCGGCGGTGGCGGTGACGGACCTGCCCTCCCCCGAGTCGCCCGCTCGGCGCGGCAAGTGCGCCGAGCGTGCTCCCGGCCACAGCACAGCACAGCACAGTACAGTATCCCCCGGCCACAGCACAGCACTTCCCGGCCACAGCAGTTCCGGTGCGAACGGGCCCCGTGACGGTCCCTCGTTCGGTGAGCAACCGAAGAGTGTCGCTCGATGCGACCCCGAAGCGACCCGCGACTTTATCAGTTCCCGCGTCGAATTTCGCGGACGTACGCTCCGCTCAATGGTTCCCCTCCCCTGCAATCGAAAATGGCGCTCCAGGACGTCTTTCTCGCTCCAGTCGGATTGGTAGCGCTGCTGGCGGTGGTGCCGCTGGTGGTGCTGTATCTCATCCGGCCGGACCCGCGGGAACTGGCGTTGCCGACGGCGCGGTTCCTCGACGACGACCCCGAAGCGGGCGGGTCCAACCCGGTCGTCGAGCGACTGGTCCGGAACCTGCTGTTTCTGGTGCAACTGCTAGTGTTGCTGTTGCTCGCGGTGTCGCTGGCGTCGCCGTACGTGACGGTCCAGCAACACCGGTCGGCGGACGCGACCGTGCTAGTGCTGGACGCCAGCGCGAGCATGGCGACGCGGGCAGGGGGACAGACGCGACTGGCGGCGGCGCGGACCGACGCGGCGGCCGAGGCCACGAAACGGACGTCGGTCGTGGTCACGGGCGCGACCACGCGAACGCTGCGCGAGAACGTCTCCGCCTCGGCAGCACGGAACGCCGTCGAGACGATCCGGGCGACGGGCGCGCCGGGCGACCTGCGGACGGCCGTGTCGCAGGCGGCGTCGATGGCCGGGCCGGACGGCCGTGTCGTCGTCTACAGCGACTTCGTCGACGAGAGCGGCTGGCGGTCGGCCGTCACGGCCGCGCGGGCACGGGGGACGACGGTTCGGCTCCGGCAGTTCGACCGCGGGGGGAGCGACAACGTCGGGTTCGTCGCCCGGACCGTCGAGTCCGACCGCGTCACGCTGACGGTCGCCAACACCGGCACGTCGCGCGCGCAACGGCAGGTCCGGTTCGCGGGCCACTCCGAATCGGTCACGCTCCGGCCGGGCGACGTCGCCGCCGTCTCCTTCCGGCTCCCGGCTGGCGGCGGGACGGCCACGCTGTCGCCCGGGGACGCCTTCCCCGTCGACGACAGCGTCCCGGTGGGCGCACCGAAGACGGAGACGGTCGACGTCCTCCTGGTGACCAACGACGAGAACCGCAACCTCGTGACGGCGCTGTCGGTCATCGACACCGTCTCGCTGACGGTCGCCCGGCCGCCAGCGGCCGTCTCGGCGGACCACGACGTGGTCGTGTTCAGCAACGTCGATCCGGACAGGGTACTCGACGGCACGCTCGCGAACGCGCGGGACGTGGTCGCCAGCGGCGGCGGCGTGGCGATTCTCGCCCAGCCGGACCTCCGGGCGGTCGGATACGGCCGCCTCCTGCCGATTCGACCGCGGGGGCTGACCACCGACGGCGCGGTCGCGACCGTCGAGCGGACGCCCCTGACCGCTGGCTTCGAATTCTCGACGCCGGAGGCCCACGTCGCGGGCAACCGCACCCGCGGGCGGTCGCTGGTGGCCTTCGACGACGGGACGCCGCTGCTTTCGACGGCCGGCTACCGAAGCGGTCGCCTGCTGTACTACGGCTACGTCGAGAACCGCTCGAAGTTTCGCTACGACTATCGCTACCCCGTCTTCTGGAAGCGGGCGATATACTACCTCGCCGACCGGCCCGCGACGGACGAGTTGAACCGCCGGACCGGCGAGCGGCTGGCGTTCGCCAACGAGACGCGCGTCGACACGCCGTCGGGGACCGTCCGGACGACCGGCCTGACGCTGGCGCGGACCGGCTTCTACGAGACCACAGACCGGCGAATCGGCGTCGCGCTGTTGCGGGCCGCCGAGTCGAACGTGACCGCGCCGTCGATCGATCGCGTCGCCGACGTCGAGAGCGGCCCCGCCGAGGCGACCACCGCACCGCGCGACCTGACGCCGCTGGTCGTCGCCGTCGTGCTGGTGCTGGTCGTCGCCGAACTGGCCTACCTCCGCTACCGGGGTGACCTCTGATGGCGGCGGAGGTCGCGATCGGCGGGGCACGGGCGGGCGTCGAGCGACCGCTCGTCCTGCTGGCGGTGCCGGTCGCCGTCGCGCTCGTCGCCTGGCTCGTCCTCCGCCCGTTCGCGGACGTCCCGATAACGCGCCGTCGGCTCGCGCTGTTCGGCTCGCGCGTCCTGCTCGTGACGCTGCTGATCGTGGCGGCCGCCGGCCCCTACACCGCCGCGGAACGCGAGACGATCGGCGACCCGCAGATCCGCCTGCTAGTGGATCGTTCGGACAGCACTGCCGTTCAGGACGACGCGAGCGACCGGCTGGCGACCGCTATCGAGGACCAGGACGTCCCCGTCGAGACGACGACGATCGCTTCGGGTGCGTCCTCGCCGCTGGGCGAACGGATCGCCGCGGCGCTCCAACCGGGCGGGACCGTGGTCGTCGTCTCCGACGGCCGGGTGACCGACGGGCAGTCGCTGGCGGAGGTTGCCGAACTCGCTCGCTCGGTCGACGCGACGGTCAGCGTCGTCAACGCGACCGCGACGACGACCGAGCGGTACGTCACCGTCAACGGCCCGGCCAAGACCAGCGTCGGCGTCGAGAACACGTTCCTCACGTCGGTCGGTGGCGTCGAACTCGGGACTTCCTCGACGAACCTCACGGTGTCGGTCGACGGCGACGTCGTCGAGACGACGACGGTGAGCGGACGTGGTCGGCTGGCGGTGGCCCACACCTTCGAGGAGACCGGCACCCATCGCGTCACGGCGCGTGTCGGCGGCGACGACCGCTTCGATCGCAACGACGTCTTTCGCAAGACGGTCCGGGTAGTCCCCAAGCCCCGCGTGCTGTACGTCACTCGCGGGACGTACCCGCTCGCGGACTTCCTGGACCAGTTGTACGACGTCGAGCGACGCGAGCAGGTCCCGTCGGATCTGGCGGGCTACTACGCGGTCGTCGTCCAGAACGTGCCCGCCGCACGACTCGGTGACGTGAACGCCCTCCAGCGGGCGGTCGTCAACGGAACGGGACTGGTGGTCGTCGGCGGGCCGGACGCCTACGACCACGGCGGGTACTCGAACTCGACGCTCGGAGACATGCTCCCGGTGCGCCAGGGCGAGTCCGACGACGCCGCGACGGTCGTGCTGGCGGTCGACGTCTCGGGGTCGGCCAAATCCGGCATGAGCGTCCAGAAGCGGCTGGCGCTGGACGTGTTGAACCAACTGGGCGACCGCAACCGCGTCGGGCTGGTCGCGTTCAACCATCGGGCCTTTCGGGTGGCCGATCCAGAGCCGCTCGCGGAGTCACGGTCGACCCTGCGAGACCGGATTCGCCGGCTGCAAAGCGGCGGCGGGACGCGAATCGACCGCGGCCTCGAGGGCGCGGGGACGATGGTCGGCGAGGGTGGCACCGTCATCCTCGTCAGCGACGGGCGCGACCGAAACGGCGACGCCGTGCTCGCCGCCCGTACCCTCGCCACGCAGGGGACCCGCGTCATCGCCGTCGGCGTCGGATCGAGCGTCAACGAGCGGGCGCTTCGGAACGTCGCCGACGCCGGCGAGGGGACCTACCTGCGCGCGAACCAGGCCAGCCGTCTGCGCATCCTCTTCGGCGGCGAGAGCCGCCAGTACAGCGGCGACCGCCTCACCGTCGTCGACGGCGACCACTTCGTGACCCGCGGCGTCGAGTTCAGTGCCAACCCCGGCGTGGGCCACGACGTGAGCGTCAAAGAGCGCGCGTCGTACCTGGTCGCCACGGCGTCTGGCGAGCCGGCGCTGGCCGCCTGGCACTACGGACTCGGCCGGGTCGTCTCCGTGACGACGTACGCGCCCGACGGGACGCTCGACGGGCTGCTGTCAAGCCCCGACTCGCTGGCGATGACGAAGTCGGTCAACTGGGCAATCGGCGACCCGCAGCGACTGGCCGACGGCGTCACGGACGTCGCCGACACGCGCGTCGGCGTTCCGACGACGGTCACCTACGCCGGACGCGAGCGGCCGACCGTCGAGGGCGTCCGCTTCGTCCGTACCGGCGAGGGAACCTACCGTGCCACCGTCGTCCCCTCGGAGGCGGGCTATCACGCGGTCGGCGACGCCACCTACGCGGCCAACTACCCTCCCGAGTACGGCGCGTTCGGCCAGTCGACGGCCCTCAGACGTCTCGCCGTGACGACCGGCGGCCGGGTGTTCGAACCGAACCAGGCCGCGGCCATCGCCACCTTCGCCCGCCAGCGCTCGCGGGCCGTCCGCGAAGTCGAGACCGACTGGACCTGGCCCGCGCTCGCGCTGGCGGTCGCGATCTACCTGCTCGAAGTGAGCGTCCGCCGCGTCCGGGAACTGTACGCACTGCAGGAGCACCACCACACATGAGCTACATCGGCAGCAACCTCAGCATCGCACTCGTGGTCGTCACGACGCTGGCGACGGTCAGCGTCGCCGGTTCGACCGTCTACTACCAGGATTCGGTCGCGGACGTGACCCACCAGAACGAACGACTGCGCCAGCAGAACGACCGGTTGCGGGCGGAACTGCGGGCGACCCGGTCGAACCTCACGCGGGTCCGCAACCGCCTGTCGAGGCTGAACAGCACCCTCCGGACGCGCCAGCAGGACCTCCAGTCGGTGGCGAAGAAGCTCAACCGGACCGAAACGGAACTGTCGACGACCGAGGAGACGCTGGGGGAGACGCGCCAGCAACTCCAAAACGCCCGCTTTCAGGTTCGAGACCTCCAGTCGCGGGTCGAGCAACTCAGGGCCAACGTCTCGGCGTTACGGGACGAGACCGACCGGCTCCGCACGCAGCGACAGCGCCTCCGGAACGAAAACGAGAACCTAGAGAGCGAGAACGCCGACTTACAAAGCGAGAACGCCGGCCTGGAGAGCGAGAACGCCGACCTCGAAGACCGGATCGACGAGCTACAAACTGACAAACGGCGGCTCCAGGACGAAAACGAGCGGCTGACCGGCCGGGTGGCGACCCTGGAGAATCGAGTTGCCGACCTGGAAGACACCGTCCAGTCGCTCAGACAGCAACTCGACTCGCAGACGACCCGGACGGGGGGTGGGTGACGTGGCCGACGACCGGCGAGACGACACGCCCGGCGGGCGGATCGACGAACCCGACCGTCCGGACGAGCGCACGCGCGTCCGACGGGCGCTCCGGGAGGTCAGGCGGGAGCGGCTGAAGGCCGCCGCCGTCTACGCCGTCGTCGACGGCGTGGCCGCGCTGCTGGTGACCAACCTCGCGCTGTCGGTGGTCGCCGTGCCGGGGATACCTGCGACGGTCGGCTCGACGTCCGGATCGGCGGCCGCGGGCCTGGCCCTCGGCCTGGTGATCGCTGGCGTCGAACTGGCCGTGCGAACGCGGTCGGACGCGATCGTCCGGTTCGAACGGTTCAACGCCGGCGTCGAGACGGCTCTCCGGACCGCCCGTGACTCCGCGACGGCGGGACGGGACACGGTCATGTCCCGGCAACTGTACGCCGACGTCCTCGACCGACTCGGCGACGCCTCTAGCCGAGGCTTTCTGGACGCCCGGTGGCTGGCCGTGCGGATGGCGTTGATCGCCGCCGTGAGTTTAGCGAGCGTCCACGTGGCCGTCGTCGGCCTGGAGTTCAGTCCGGCACCGCCCGCCGCTAGCGGCGCGACCGGCGGCGACAGTCCGGCGGCGGACACCGTCGAGCAGGACGCGCTCGGCGACCCCGACAGCGTTCTCGGCGACCCGGAGAACGTCACCGGGGGAACGGACTTGCTGGCCGCGAACGTCTCGACGGGCCCCGGCGGCGGCGCGGGCGAGCGCGATCCGGGCAGTTACGACGACAGCGGGTTCTCCGGCGGCGACTCGGCCGTTTCCGCACAGCGGGCGGGCTACGACGCGCCGGGCGAACTCGACGATGCGGACCTGATTCGCGAGTACAACGTGCGGATTAACGAGGCCGATTCCGATGACTGACGACTTCGACTCCGAGGACGTACAGCGACTGCAGGCGAGACTGGGCGACGTGCGCGAGCAGATACGCCGGCGCATCGTCGGCCAGGAGCACGTCGTCGAGCAGGTGCTCACCTGCATGCTCTGTGACGGCAACGCCCTGCTCGAGAGCACCCCCGGACTGGGCAAGACGCTGCTGGTGCGGACCATCGCCGACGCGACGGACCTGGAGTTTTCCCGCATCCAGAACACGCCCGACCTGATGCCCAGCGACGTCACCGGCACCGAGATCATCCGCGAGGACGCGGACGGGCGGGACTTCGTGTTCGACCCTGGCCCCGTCTTTGCCAACCTCGTGCTGGCCGACGAGATCAACCGCGCGACGCCGAAGACCCAGGCGGCACTGCTAGAAGCGATGCAGGAGAAACAGGTCACCGCCGGCGGCGAGACCTACGCCCTCCCCGAACCGTTCTTCGTGCTGGCGACCCAGAACCCCATCGACCAGGAGGGGACCTACCAGTTGCCCGAGGCCCAGTCCGACCGCTTCCTGCTGAAGATACTGCTCGATTACCCCGACGCCGACGACGAAGCCGAGATCGTCGACCGCTACACCACGCGGCTAGACGACGAAATTTCGGTCGAGCGCGTCCTCGACGGGCCGCGACTGCGCGAGGCCCAGCGGCTCGTCCGGCAGGTCCCAATCGCGATCGACCTCCGGGACCGGGCGCTGTCGCTCGTCCGGGCGACCCGCGAGGCCGACCGCCTGGAGTACGGCGCGAGTCCGCGAGCGAGCATGGGACTAGTGGTGGCCGGGAAGGCGCGTGCGTTTCTCCACGGCCGAACCCACGTGACCGAAGACGACGTCGAGACGATGGCCCCGCCCGTGCTCCGCCATCGCGTCGTCGTCGACTTCCGGGCCGAACGCGACGGCGTCACGCCCGACGACGTGGTTCGTGACTTGCTATGATCGCACCGGACTTCCTCGACGAACTCGACCGCTTCGACGCGTCGCTGTCGCGGCTGGCCGACGCCACTCGCCGCGGCGAACAGCGCTCGCGCCGCGTCGGCGAGGGACTGACCTTCAGCGACTACCGCAACTACGTCCCCGGCGACGACACGCGGCTGATCGACTGGAAGGTCTACGCCCGCACGGGCGACCTCTACGTCAAGCAATTCGAGTCCGAGCGCAACCTCACGGTGCACGTCCTCCTCGACGCCAGCGCGTCGATGGACTTCGGAGAGCGAGGCACCGGCGGCGGGTCCTCGGACGACGGACGCGACGGCCGAACCGACGCGACCCACAAGTTC
Source organism: Haloarculaceae archaeon (assembly GCA_042217765.1). Lineage (GTDB taxonomy): Archaea > Halobacteriota > Halobacteria > Halobacteriales > Haloarculaceae > JARUKX01. The sequence continues at coordinate 7,564 of JBDGSB010000025.1, forward strand.
GAGTACGCGGCGAAACTCGGCCTCGGGTTCTGTGCCCTGGCCGCCGCCGAGAACAACGACTTCCGGTTTTCGACGTTCGGGGAGACGTTCGACCGGATCGACACCGGCACGTCCACGCGAGGGGACGTCCTCCGCGTCGTGGAATTGCTGAACGAGACCGACCCGTCCGGCGAGGCCGACTTCGAGCGCGCGCTGGCGGACTACGCCGGCACTATCGACTCCCGGTCGGTCGTGCTGGTCGCCAGCGACTTCCTCGGCGACGTCGACGCCATCGAGACCGGGCTGGACGCCCTCTCGAAGAACGACGTCGTCCTCGCACACGTCGTCGCCCCCGACGAACGCGACCCGCCGACCCGGGCGGACACCATCTTCAAGGGGGTCGAGACCGCCCGCTCGATTCGGACGTACTTCGGGAACCGGAAGCGAGTGGAGTATCGCCAGCGGCTCCGGGCCCACGTGGACGAACTCGCCGCAGTCGCCCGCCGACTCCAGGCCAGCCACGTCCGCGTCGACACCGACCGGGACTTCTTCGACGCCTTCGCCGAGACGTGGGTGGAGTAGTGGGTTCGACGCTCACGCGACGGCGCTGGCAGCCTCGCCCAGCAACGCCACGCCGAGTTCGATCTCCCGTTCGGTGGCGTCCAGCGGCGGGAGCAATCGTATCGTCTTCTGCCCGCAACCCAGCGTCAGCAGGCCGCGTTTCAGCGCGGCTTCCATGACGCCGTCGCGGCGGTCTTTCGAGTCGAACTCGACGGCGAGCAACAGCCCTTTCCCGCGGACGTCGACGACGCCAGGCAGGTCGGCGTCCCGGAGCGACTCGACGGCCTGCCGGCCCCGTTCGGTCGCGTTGGCCACGAGGTCGTAGTCGTCGATGACGTCGATGGTGAGCGCCCCCACCGCCGACGACAGGATGTCGCCCGCGCCCCACGTCGAGGACAGCCGGCTCTCCTCGCTGGGGAATATCTCCTCGCGGGAGACGGTCGCGCCGACGCGCAGGCCCTTCGCGCTGGTGATGACGTCCGGTTCGATGGCGTAGTGATCGGACAGCCACCACTCGCCGGAGCGACCGAGGCCGGTCTGTATCTCGTCGGCGATCAGCGTGACGTCGTAGCGCTGTACGAGGGTGGCGACTTCGTCCATGAACGCGTCGCTGGGGAACCGGTAGCCGCCTTCGCCCTGCATCGGTTCCACGATGACGTAGGCCAGTTCGTCGGGATTGACGTAGCCTCGCTCGGGGTCGAGCATCCGCCGGAGTTTCGACGTGCCGCCCGCGAAGAAGCCACACTCGCAGGTCTCGGGCGTGCAGGTACGGTCGGTGCAGTACGGCGCGTCGTGGACCGACGGAATCACCGGGAAACTCCGGCGGTAGATCTCCTTCGAGCGGTTCAGCGACAGCGTCCCCAGCGTCCGGCCGTGGAACGCGCCCTCGAAGGTGACGCCGTACTTGCCCTCCCGGTAGTCGTAACAGATTTTCAGGGCGTTCTCGACGGCCTCGGCGCCGCTGTTGGAGAGGAACACGGTGTCCATGCCGTAGTGGGCGGTGCGGTCGGTCAGCCGTGCCATCAGGTCCGCCGGCGTCGGAATCTCGTGATCGTCCAGCGGCCCGCTGGCGGCGTAGAAGTCCTGGCCGGCCATCTTCACCGGGTCCACGAGGTCGAACGCTTCCAGTCGCTCCATCAGTTTGGGGTTGTCGTACCCCAGCGGCGCGGCGGCGACGTGGCTAGTGAAGTCGAGCAGGACGTTGCCGTCGGCGTCGGTGCAAAACGGCCCCTCGGCGTCGGCGGTGAAGTCCCACACGAAGTCGTAGACGTGGGTGCTGATCGCGGCGCTCTCGTGGTGGTACTCGACCCACTCGCGGGCGCGCTCGCCCGGCAACTCGGTGACCTGCGGCTCGGCAGTGGCCCGGTCCATACGTTCCCTTCGTCCACCACGCCATTAAGCGATTGGCCGGCTCGACTCCCGGTTTTTTAGGGCCTCCATTCGAATCGACGGCCGATGGTTTCGGTGAACTTCGACGTCGACTGGGCGCGAGCGTGGTGGCTCGCGTTCGGCGTCGTGCTGGCCGGTTCGGTCCTGTTCGTCGTCCACTCGTTCGTCGGGACCTTCGTGTTCGGGCTGTTCATCTACTACGCGACACGGCGACTCCACGGGCACGTCGAGCGACGCGTCGGGCCGCCGTCGCTGGCGGCCGGGCTGTCCCTGCTCGGAATCGCGCTGCCCGCGGTGTTGCTGTTGCTGTACGCCGTCGGCATCGGGATCGGCGAACTCGACCGCTTCGCGCGGACCACCGACCTGCAACCGTTGCTCGACGTCGTCCAACCGTATCTCACGCTGTCGGATCTGGTCGAAGGTCCGGGGTCGCTGCTGACCAACCCGGCCGGACTGAAGGGCGTCGAAACCACCGCTCAGTCGGTGTTGGATTCGCTGAGCGTCGTCGGTAACGGCCTGATTCACCTGTTCGTCATGTTCGCGCTGGCGTTTTACCTGCTGCGCGACGACGACCGCATCGCCGAGTGGGTCGCCGACTACGGCGACCACTACGACGTCCTCGACGCGTACGTGCAGGCGGTCGACGCCAGCCTGGAGAAGGTGTTCTACGGCAACATCCTCAACGCCGCGGTCACGGGCACCATCGGATCCATCGCCTACAGTCTCCTGAACGTCCTCGCGCCGCCGACGATCGGAATTCCGTATCCGGCACTGGTCGGCCTGTTGGCCGGCGTCGCCAGCCTCGTCCCCATCGTCGGCATGAAACTCGTCTACGTTCCCGTCGCGGCGTACCTCGCCGTCCTCGCGTTCGTCGGGGGCGGCGGCTGGGGGTTCGTGGTGCTGTTCGTCGGCGTCTCGTTTCTCGTCGTCGACGTCGTTCCCGACCTGCTCATCAGGCCCTACGTCTCCGGCGGCGACATCCACGTCGGCGCGCTGATGCTCGCGTACGTCCTCGGGCCGCTGCTGTTTGGCTGGTACGGCATCTTCCTCGGTCCGATCCTGCTCGTGCTGGTCGTACACTTCGTCCGGATCGTCCTCAGGGAACTGATCGAACACCGACCGATAGAGCCCCGGCCCACCGACCCGATGCCGATAGACGACGGCGACGAGAACGGAAAGTGACGTCACTACGTGGCGTAGACGGAACCCGCTCCCCCACGGGCAGTGGCGCGTCGAAACCGAACTAGAGGTCGACGTACTGTTCTTCCCACTCGCGGCGCGCCTCGATCTCGCGTCGCCCCCTGCGCGTGAGACTGTAGAAGTTCGTGCGTCGGTCACGTTGCCCTTTCTCGACCAGTCCCTTGTCGACGAGCGTATCGAGGTTCGGATACAGCCGTCCGTGGTGGATCTCCTTTTCGTAGTACTCTTCGAGTTCCTCCTTTATCGCCAGCCCGTGGGGTTCTTCCTTCCCCGCGATGACATAAAGGAGGTCACGCTGAAATCCTGTCAGGTCGTACATCGGTAATGTCCACGTAAACGTAACTGTCTTAATACTATAAATATTCCGCCCAGCAGCGGCGTTCGTCCGCCGAACGCACCGGAGCGCTCGAAGTCAGCAACGACGTCAAAGATACTCTGCCTGATGAGAAGTTCCATTGTACGAGCGTCTGATTCGATTCGTCGACCGGTGCGTGTCAGTACGTCTGCAATCGACGGTGCGTGGACAGGAGTACCTGTCGAGTTCGATGTCCGAACGAAATGGAAAGCGAACGGCCCGAACCCAAAAGGCCGGGACGTTCGCTTGCCGCCCTGAATTGGTCCCCGCTGACGCTTCGGCCCTCCAAAGCGAAGCG
>JBDGSB010000096.1:0-11208 GCA_042217765.1 Haloarculaceae archaeon
AGCTCACCTATAACTACCAGAACCTGCTGGGAACCGGGTGCAACGACCCCTCCGAGGGCGGCCTCTCGACGTTCGGCCGGGCGGCCGTCGATCGCATCAACGAGTTGGGCGGCGTCGTGGACGTCTCTCACTGCGGGACGCAGACGACGCTCGACACCATCGAGTACTCCGAAGACCCCGTCGCGGTCACGCACGCGACCTGTCGGGACGTCGCCGACCACTACCGCGGCAAGTCCGACGCGGAACTGCACGCGCTGGCGGAGGCAAACGGCTACATGGGCGTCGTTAGCCTGCCCTGGTTCATCGCTCCGGGGGCGGACGGCCCGACGCTCGACGTCTTCCTCGACCACCTCGATCACGCCAGTTCCATCCTCGGCGTCGACAACGTCGGCATCGGCACCGACTTCTTCCCGGCGGACACGCAGTTTCCGGCGGAACTGCTCGCGTACTACAAGCGCCACATCGTGGAACTCGGCTTCGACCCGGAGAAGGTCGAACGGCGCGACATCGCGGCCGGACTCGGCGACTTCGAGACCTACACCGACTGGCCCGCCGTCCGCAACGCGATCGAAGCCCGGTTTTCCGATTCCGCCGACGGCATCCTGGGGGAGAACTTCCTGACGTTCTGGGAGCGCGCGATCGACTCGTAGGTCGGCGCGATCGACTCGTAGGTCGGCGCGATCGACTCGTCGGCCGACGCGTTCACGAGCGGTCGGAGACGGATGCCACGGGGCTTGACGGTACCGCGTGCCGTATCCGCTGTTCCCAAAACGATAAGCGGGGCCACGACAAATACCGTATTCATGTCCGATAGCCAACCAGTGGACCTGCGGTTCCTCTCCCAGGAACACGCGCTGGAAGCCGGCGTCGTCGACATGGACCGGTGTGTCGACGCGATCACGTACGCGTTCGACCTCTACAACCAGGGTCGCGTCATCATGGGCGATTCCGGGCACAGCATCCACGGCCACGTGACCACGTTCCCGGGCGAGTTGAGCGAGAAAGAGGACGTCGAGGCGGGGGGACCGGACCGCCGGTTCAGCGCGATGCCGGCGTACGTCGGCGGCGACGTTCACGCGATGGGCATCAAGTGGTACGGGTCGAACGTGAACAACCCGGCCGAACGCGGCATCCCCCGGTCGATCCACACGATCACGCTGAACGATCCCGACAGCGGACAGCCGGTGTGTCTGATGGACGGCCAGGTCGTCAGCGCGATGCGGACGGGTGCCGTTGCCGGGATGGGCGCCGACTGCATCCAGGGCGACCGCGCGACGACGGCCACGATACTCGGACCCGGCGTGATCGGTCAGACGTCGGCGCTCGGACTCGACGCGGCGCTCGACTCGCTCGACACCATCAACGTCTACCACCCGGAACTACACAAGGCGGAGGCCTTCGAGTCGGCGATACGCGAGGACGTCGACGCCGACGTCGAACCGACGGATTTGGCGGCGGCGTCCGTCAGTAGCGCCGACGTCACCGTCGTCGCGGCCGCGGGGAGTCCGCCGCCGGCCATCGAACCCGAGTGGTTGGGCGACGACTCACTGGTCATCCCGCTGGGGGACCTGCGGGTTCCCCTGGAGGCCTTCGACCGCGACCGCGTCTTCTGTGACATCCCGCGGAACACCCTCGAATTCGCCCGGAACCTCGACTGGGCGGTCACGAACGCCCTGGCGGCGGCCGTCGACGGCGACGACGGACTCGACTTCGACCGAGCGGACCTCCGGGCAATCCACGACGTCGTCGCCGGCGTCGACACCGATTCCACGGCGGGAACGTCGATTTTCTACTCGCCGGGACTGCCCATGGAGGACGTCGCCTGGGCGAGTCGCGTGTACGAGACCGCCGAACGCGAGGACGTCGGGCAGGAACTGCGGCTGTTTTCGGAACCGTACTTCCGAAAGCCGTACTGAGCGATCGGTATCGAGTTCCACGTACGCCTGCACGAGACCGCACGAATCCGGTCGCGGCGGCCCGTCGAAATGTGAGAATAACCGAAGGTTTTAGGTTTCGGGACGGCCCTCACTGGTACGATGCAGACCGACGAGGACGCGTATCGCTTCGATTCTCGTTCGCTACGGGAACCTTCGGAGTTGATGCAGCCCGACCGTTTGAGTTCGCTCAAACAGACGCGGTTGAGTTTCACACGGCTGTTGATGGACCGGATGGTCCGGGAACAGTGGGATATCGACGTCGAGCGGGGTGACCTCGACGGCGACGGCGTCGGACGACTCGTGTACCGCATCGACACGCCATCGCAGTTGTTCTCGTTCGCCGTCTTCTCGCACGATCCGGGCGGGGAAAACACCGACCGAATCATCGCCAACAACTGGGACATGTGGGGATTCCTGTACGAGGGGATGGCGTCGCCGGAACTCATGGACTCGCAGTTCGAGGAACTGCCACACGTCCGGGAGGGGCGTGCAACGCCCGACATCCTGATCTGGACGCGGTCCAATCGCAGTTCGCGGTACTTCGGCCACGTGGTCGAGTCGCTGGCGGCGGGCCACCAGCCCGACATCGACCGCCTGACTGGCGGGGGCTACCTCATGCGTTCATCGGGGTACTACGGCAACGGCTTGAACGGCACCAAGGAGTTCAAAGCCATGGACGGCGACCACCCGCTCAAGGGCCCGTACATGGCCCAGATGCTCTCGGTGTACATGCTGCGGATTTTCAGCTACGATCTGGCCGAACACATGGCCGAGGCCCGAAACCCCGACGCGGCGACTCTGGATACCGACATCAAGCGGTACCTCGGGACCGGAAACTCCTCGGGCGTCGGCATCATCCACTACGTGATAAACCACCCGCAGTTGATGCACGCGTGGCTTCGCACCAGGGAAATCGCAATCGCCCGGGCCAGGGCCGTCGATCCCTCGCCCGACGAGATCGAACGGTTCCGGACAATTCTGGCCAACGCAAAACGGTGGTTCTTCGAGGACGAGAGCGAGACCAAGGACTTCTTCACGTCCAAAGACGAGATCGCCCGGGAACTGGACCGCATCGAGGAGCGACTCGACGCCCTCGACGCGGACGCCGGCGACCGATCGCTCTGGGAGCGGCTGTGTGGGTGGTCGGAGGACACCCTGGGCATGGAGACCCAGGAACTGTTGCACTCGCTGTTGATCGACGTCCACCCCGAGGTCTGTGCGGGCCTCGAGTCGGCGCTGACCGTCACCGAGGACAGCGACGTCGAGCCCGGAATGCGCGTTGCGACGCTGCGTTCGATACTCCAGTCTAGCTACCGATGGGCGCTAGACATCGACATGAGTCGGCCGGGTGCCCAGCGGTACTTCTGGTACCGTTCGATCGACAGCGAGGAGCCCAGACTGGGCATCCGGGAGGAACACGACTACGAGGAGTACGGGTTCCCCATCGACATCGCGCGGCAGGTCCAGCGACTCGACGACGACCTCGGCCAGCGTGACTCCACCGAGACGGTCGCCGAGTTCCTCTTCGATCACCCCGAGTATCGCGGCATCGTCGAACGCGTACAGACGGTCCAGGACATGCCGTACGCGGAACTCCGTGCGAACCCGCTCGACGCCGACTTCGTCCCGCTGTCGTTCATCGCCTGCCTGAAGGCCATCTGGGGCATCCAGAAGGCCCATCCGAAGTCCAAAGGCTGGGTCAGGGGGACGTTCTACCAGGGGGCACCCCTGCCCGAGGACATCCGGGCCGGCGACGACTCCTACTGGCTGTATCCGACCAAACCCGACCGAGCGGACCACTGGAGGGAGACCTGATGCACCTGAGCGTCCGCGAGGTCTTGCAGCTGTCCGAACGCTGCTTTGCCGCGGCGGGCTTTTCCGAAGGCACCGCACGGTCCCACGCCGAGAGCATCTGGTGGACCGAGGCGTACAAGGGGTCGGGATTCACGACGCTGCACGACCACCTCGACGTCCTGGAGGACTTCGACGCGACGGCCCTGTCGCTGCGCGAGCAGGGGTCCCGGACCGCACTGATCGACGGCGACGGACAACCCGGGCTGGTGGCGAGTACGCCCGCGCTCGACTTCGCGTGTTCGAAGGCCGACCAGCACGGCCTCGGCGTCGCCGCCGCGACCACTGCCGACGACGACGGACTGCGCCCGACGCTGGGTCACGTCGCCTACGCGGCGGCCGAACGCGGCTACGTCGGCGTGGTGCTGGTCGCCGACGGCGCGGGCGGTTCCACGACGGTCGTGGCGACGCCAGACGAGCCCCATCCGTTCGTCGCAGAACTGGCCCTCGACGCGCCGTCCGGTGGCCTCGTCGATCTCCTGGACGTCTTCGACGCCGGCCTCCATCGACGACGGGACGACCCGTTGGCCCAGGCGGTCTTCAGGCGGGACGAGGCCGACCAGTATCCGACGGCACAAAAGCGGCTGCTGAACCGACTGTTGCAGCGGGCGACGGAACCGGACGAGGACCCCCGGATCGACGTCCCGCCGGGCTTCGTTACCCTCTGTGTCGACCCGACGACCCCGCCGTACGCCGACGGCGTTCGGCAACTGGTCGAGCGGTTCGTGGACGACCACGAGGAGGCGTTCACGCACGTGTATCGTCCCCGGGAGATACACGATCACGCCGAGACGCTCCTGCACGAGGGCGTCGACGTCGAGGAGGACCGCTGGCGGGACGTCTTCGAGTACAGCAGCCGCGTCCTCGCCCCCGAGTTCGAGGGATCGTATCGCGGCGCCGGCTTCAACATCAACGAGTAGGGCTCGCGGCCGCCGTTTCGGCGGCACGGAGCACCGAAATGTTTACCGGGCTACATACGATACGAAGGTCCTGTATCGACGACGTGACAGCCGGGCGGACGCTCCAGGTTGTCGACCATCCACACCGAACACATGCCAACCACACGATACCAGTACATCGACGGCGAATGGATCGACGGCGACGGCGACGAGATACGCATCCGGAATCCGGCTGCTCCGGACGAGCCCATCGCGTCGTTTTCCGGTGCCAGTCGCGAACAGGCGAGCACCGCCGTGGCCGCGGCCGACGCCGCGAGCGACCGCTGGAGCGATGCGACGCCCGACGAACGCGACGCGCTCATGTACGACGTCGCGGACCGCATCGATGCCGACCTCGCGGACCTCGCGGAGACGCTCACCCGCGAGGAGGGAAAGCCCATTTCTTCGAGCCGGGCCGAGGTCTCACGAGCGGCCGAAATCTTCCGGTTTTTCGCGAGCTACGCGCGGACCGCCACCGGGGACACGGTCCCGTCGAGCGACCCGGACACCGTCACCTACACGTTTCGGGAGCCACTCGGGGTCGTCTCCCTGGTGACGCCCTGGAACTTCCCCATCGCGACGCCGACCTGGAAGCTCGCGGCGGCTCTGGCGACCGGCAACGCCGTCGTCTTCAAGCCCTCTTCGGAGACGCCGACGATAGCCAGACGGCTCGTCGAACGCCTCGACGCGGCCGGGATTCCCGACGGCGTCGTGAACCTCGTCGTCGGGTCCGGCTCGACCGTCGGCGACGAACTCACGACGAACGAGCGCGTCGACGGCGTCTCGTTCACCGGCTCGACGGAGGTCGGCCAGCACATCGCCAGACAGGCGGCCGACCGCGGAATCCCGGTACAGACCGAGATGGGCGGCAAGAACCCCCAGGTGGTGCTTCCGGACGCGGACCTCGACGACGCGGCCGACGCCGCCGTCGCCGGGGCGTTCGGGCTCACCGGGCAAGCCTGTACCGCGACCAGCCGATTGCTCGTCCACGAGGACGTCGCCGAGGCGGTCACCCGTGCCGTCGTCGACCGCGCCGAGTCGCTCTCGATCGGACCGGGCATGGACGACCCGGACATGGGACCGGCGGTGTCCGCCGACCAGGACGAAACCAACTTCCAGTACGTCGACGTGGCGAACGGCGAGGGTGCGACCCTGTTGACCGGCGGCGACCGCCCGGACGGCCTCGAATCGGGGTACTTCATCGAACCCACGGTATTCACCGACGTCGAGTCCGACATGCGCATCGCACAGGAGGAGGTCTTCGGACCGGTCCTCTCGATCATCCGCGTCTCCGACTTCGAGGAGGCCGTTCGCGTCGCCAACGACGTGTCCTTCGGACTCTCGGCGAGTATCTTCACCGCCGACATGGCGCTGGCGCGTGCGTTCACCGAACGAGTGGAGGCCGGCGTCATCAAGGTGAACGGAACCACGACCGGCTCGCACGTTCAGATGCCGTTCGGCGGCATGAAAGCGTCCTCGTCGGAAACGCACAAGGAACTCGGCCAGCGCGCCTACGAGTTCTACACCCACGAGAAGGCGGTCTATCGCACGGACCCCTGATCGGATCGTTCGTACTCTCGTGTCGTCGTTCGTCCGAATGGACGCGAGCCACCGATCCAACCGGTGTGCATCCCACTCATACGGATTCGGGTCGCTCTTTGCCGACGGTTTGCCGACCCGTTCGAGCGAACCGCCGGCAATCGAAGACACTAATCCGTATCAGCGATGCCACGCTCGACGTACACGGTAGATATCTTTCGATCGCGTTGACTGGTTCCGTATCGGTGACACTGTGGCACACCGTCCCGGCGTTTCGCGAGCCGCAGCCCGTAATATATAAAAACACGATCAATACTGTGTTTAATATAGGTTTGATAGATTTCATGAACACGCCAGAAAAGCGAAACGGACGAGATATGTCCTCTGTCGGCGATTTTTTATATTACAGTCTCTGTAGACGATCAGGCACTTTTCCGTGCAGTAATTCATCCACTTTTCGTCGTCGTATTCGACTCGACTTGTATTCGAGACATTTATAACAGATATTTATTGATTCACTCGAATTAACTAATGACGGATGTGAATCGACTACGCTACTGGACGACCCGATCGGCACGGAACGACCGTCGTAACCGCAGTTGGAGCGTTCGGCATATATGAATTCCGTTCCGTTTCGACGAACGAGTATTCGGTACGTGGCCGTTGTATATTACATGTGTAGTCGTGTAATGGATGGGGCCGGACGATCGAGGACTGCGGTCGTGGGGCCGCGTACCCACCGGACGTGGGTTCAGTCGACGATTCGCTCGTCCCGATTCGTGTCATACGAACAGCTGTCGTACGATACCGAACGACGGCCGTGGCGTAGCGGTCGATTCTGGGCCGACAACCGGTCTGCGTCGAGCGGGATTCACCGCGAATTCGTGGGCGTTCGCGGCGGAGAGCGTCCGAACAGCCCGAACGAGTGTCCCTCTCGGACGACGTGTTGTTTCGCTAGATGCCACTCGACAGTCCGAACAGGGGAACGATCGTCCACCGAAAACGAGATTACATTCGTCTATACCGAATTTAGAACGACTCGTCGCTCGGGTCGTCTCCGCTTCTCCACTCATGACGAACGAATCCGCGTTCTTGGTGGGTCACCGACCCGTTCGGGCGAACCGCCGGCAACCGAAGACACGCCTCCGTCTCAGGCGTAGGTGATGTTGAGTTCCACGACGTTCACCGCGTTCCGGATGAGTTCGGGGAGTTCCTCGGTGAACCGGTCGTCCGAGATTCGACTCGACGGGCCGGCGAGGCTGACCGCTCCCTCCACGCGGTCGTCCTTCGTGACGATGGGCGCGGCGACACAGCGAAGTCCACGGAGTCGTTCCTCGTCGTCGAACGCGACGCCTTCCTCCCGGACTCGCTCTAGTTCGTCGGAGAGGGTCGCCCGGTCGGTGATCGTCTTCTCCGTCGTCGCCGGGAGGCCGTGCCGGTCGAGTATCTCGTCGACGCGTTCCTCGGGGAGGGTGGCGAGGATCGCTTTCCCGAGCGCGGTGTTGTGGAGGTAGACGCGCTGGCCCGTGTAGGAGTCGACCTTCACGGCCTCTGGCCCGGTCGCCCGGTAGATGTAGACGCCCCGGCCGTGCTCCTCGACGAGCAGATTGGCCAGTTCGCCCGTCTCCTCGGCGAGTTTCGACACTTCGGGCTTGGCGACCTCGTATATCGGCCGTCGTTTGCGTGCGAACGCGCCGAGGTCGAGAAATCGGAGGCCGACGTGGTACTGGTTGGCGTCGTCCTGGACGACGTACTCGGCGTCAGCGAGCGTGCTCAGGTAGTTGTGGACGCTGCTTTTCGGGAGGTCCAGATGGTCGGTCAACTCGGTGACGGTGGCCCCGTCGAGGTCCTTCAGGGCTTCGAGTATCCGGAAGGTCTTCGCCGTCGACTGGACCCGGTTGTTCGTCTCGGCCATACGTGCTCCATCGTGTTCGGGATATAAAATCCTTCGTTCGGTATCGTGCAACGGCTGGGGTACGTTCCCGGTGGCGGTCGACGGCGCTCCGGGCCGACGCCCTCACGCCGCGTCCGTCTCGGCGACGACGGGGTTCCGGAGCGTGCCGATGCCGTCGACGGTGGCCTCGACGGTGTCACCGGGTTCGAGGAGGTCCGGCGGGTCGCGGAAGATGCCGACGCCGCCAGGGGTTCCCGTCGGGATGACGTCGCCCGGTCGGAGCGTCGTCACACCGCTGACGTACTCGAACACCTCGTGGACGTCGAAGATGAACTCTGCCGTCGAGGAGTGCTGCTTGCGCTCGCCGTCGACGTGCAACGCGACCGACGCGTCGTTCGGGTCGAACCCGTCGCCGCGAACGAGTGCCGGTCCCATCGGGGCGAAGGTCTCGTAGCTCTTGCCCCGGAAGAACTGCCCGTCGTCGAACTGCGCGTCGCGGGCGCTGACGTCGTTCACCACGGTGTAGCCCGCGATGTACTCCTCGGCGTCGGTGGCAGCGACGTTTCGCGCCGTCCGGCCGACGACGATGGCGAGTTCGACCTCGTAGTCCACCTGGTCGACGGTGGCCGGGTGGACGATCGGATCGCCGGGCCCGACGACGGCGGTCGGTGACTTCGCGAACAGAAGCGGCGCGTCCGGAACCTCCTCGTTCTGTTCCTCGGCGTGGTCGTGGTAGTTCAGGCCGACGCAGACGACCTGTCCCGGCCGGCCGACCGGCGCGAGGAGGCGCGCGTCCGCGAGCGGAACCGTCGGGAGCGCGTCCCGGTCGATTCGCCGGCGTATCGCGCGCCGGGCACTCGCGTTGGCGACCGTTTCGAGCGGTGGTTGCGCGGCGACGTCGGTCTCGACGACGTGTATCCGGTCGCCGTCCGAGACGCCGAATCCCGTCGTGCCCGCAGTCTGGAATCGTACGAATCGCATCGTCCGTCGTTTTCGCGGCGAGGACATAAAACTAGCACCACCGCTCGCGCGGTCCTCGCGTCGTGTCGTCGCGCCTCTCGCCGTCGGCGTTCGTCACTCGACGTTGTCACGTCCCATCACCTATTTATGGCGTGCTGTCACACGTTCAGGCGTGTTAGCCACCATGTGTAGTCACAGCCGTACCTCCCGCCATCGCCGCCCGGCGCTCCGGCAGTCACGAATCGCACCGCGGCACCGCGTCCGTCGAGCGGTCGCGAACACGGTGTGGTCATGAGCTATGCGGCAGGCATCGTCGGTGCCGGCGGCATCGCGGGCTTTGGCATCCTGGGGATGCACGACGAGAGCGAACTCGGACAGAAGCGCTTCGAGGCCAGCCACGCCGGCGGCTACGAGGCCGCCAGCGACGTCGAGGTGGTCGCGGTCGCGGACGTCGACGCGGAGAAGCTCCGGCGGTTCGGCGACGCCTGGGACATCCCGGACGACGGCCTCTACGAGAGTCACGCCGCGATGCTCGCCGAGGAGGACCTCGACGTCGTGTCGGTCTGCACGCCGTCGTTTCTCCACCACGATCACGTCCTCGACGCGGCGCGGTCGGCGGCCGACCCGGACGTCGTCTGGTGTGAGAAGCCAATCGCCTCTAGCGTCGCCGAGGCCGAGGAGATGATCGAGGTCTGTGCGGAGACCGACACCGAACTCCTGATCAACCACTCGTTTCGCTTCACGGAGAAACTCCAGCGACTCCGGGACCTCGTCGTCGAGGAGGACGTCCTCGGCGACGTCCGAGCGGTCACCTCCCAGTACCGCATGGAGTTACTTCGCAACTCCACGCACGTCCTCGACACGCTCGTGTACTTGCTTGATGCGGCCCCCCACGCCATCTCGGGGTACATCAACGGCGAGAACGAGGCCGTCGACGCCCTCGACGCGAACGCGGCGGTCACCGACGCCGGCGGCGGCGGCTTCGTCGTCATGGACGACGACACCTTCGTGACCGTCGACTGCACCATCCCGCGGGAAATCTCCTCGATGACCTTCCAGTTCGTCGGCACCGAGGGGAAACTCTACCTCAACAACGACGACGGCGAGTGGCGCTACTGGCGACTCGAAGACGGCACCCACGTCGAGACGGACCTGCCCATCGAGGGCCGGTGGACCTGGGAGGACGACTACCAGCGGTCGTTCGGCAACGCCGCCGGACACGTCGTCGACCTCCTCGACGGCACCGCCGAGAACCACTCGCCCGGCACCGAGGCCAAACGCTCGCTCGAGATCATCGTCGGCTTCTACCTGTCCCACCACACCGGCGGTCGGGTAACCGTCCCCCTCGACCCGTCGCTGAAGGACTGTTCCGTGACCTCGTGGTGAGCGGACGGTCGCAGTCGATCGATCACGCGACGACCACGATACGGAGGTCGTTGATGTTCGTCCCCGTCGGGCCGGTCCGCACGACTGCGCCCCGTTCGTCGAGGTACGGATAGACGTCGTTGTCCGCCAGCGCCGCCCGAGCGGCCGCCGCGTCGGCGACGGTCTCGCCGGTGAGGAGCGCGCCGGCGACGTCGGTCGCACCGTCGATGCCGTCGGTGTCGACGCCCGCGACGACGATCTCGCGTCCGCGGAGTTCGAGACCCGCCTGGAGCGCGAACTCCTGGTTCGGACCGCCGATCCCGTCGCCGCGGATCGTGACCGTCGTTTCGCCGCCAGACAGGAGCACGGCCGGCGGTTCGACCGGATTGCCGGTCGCCAGGCATTCCTCGGCGACGGCGGCGTGAAAGAGACCCGCTTCGCGCGCCTCGCCGCGGACCCGCGAGGACAGCACTAGTGGCTCGTAGCCGCGTGTGGCCGCCACGTCGCGCGCCGCCGCGAGCGCGTCGAAATTCTCGACGAGGACGTGGTTGGTGACCCGGTCGAACGCCTCGTGGTCGGGGCCGGGCGTCTCCGGGAGGTCGCCCCGCCGACCGCGTTCGAGTCGGTCCCGGACGGCCGCGGGGACGTCGACGTCGTAGGCCGCGAGCACGTCGAGCGCGTCCGCGAACGTCGAGGTGTCGGGCGCGGTCGGGCCGCTGGCGAT
>JBDGSB010000113.1:0-11144 GCA_042217765.1 Haloarculaceae archaeon
AGCGGCCAGACCGGCGTCCCCGTCCTGGTCGACAACGACAACGGTATCGAGGGCATGCCCGAGAGCGACGACATCGTCGCGTACCTCGAACGGGAGTACGGAACCTAGACGTCCTTCGAAGCGAATCGTCCGGACGGCGCGGGCCGAGGTGTCACGCTTCGTCGCGCTCGGACCGTTCGAGGATGAGATCGCGGAGTTCGTCGGCGACCTCGATGTTCTCTAGTTCGGACTCCTCGACGAGCGCGGTGCCCGCGACGGACTCGCGTTTGGTCTCGTCGACGACGTAGACCGAGCGCGTCCTGGTCACGCGGCTGACCGAGGACATGATGCGGGCGCGCTTCTCGGCGGTCTCGGTGAACTTCGAGTGGCCGGTCAGGACGTGGTCCTGCCGGCGCTCGTTCTCGCTGATAGTCCGGAACGGCGCGCGATCGGTCGGGTGGACGTCGAAGCCGACTCGGGTGAGCACCGACACGACGAGTTCGTCCTCCGCGTCGACGTCGGGGTCCTCGGGCGTCGGCGGCCCCTCGTGGACCTCCTCGGCGCCGTCGAGTACCTGCACCGGCGAGGTCAGCGGCGCGTCGAACATCTCCTCGAGTTGCGTGGCCACCTCGACGGAGGCGTCCATGCCGTCCTCGTACTTCGAGACGGTCCGGCGAGAGACGCCGAGTTCCTTCGCGAGGCGACCGAGCGACCAGTCCCGTTCCTTGCGGACGTCGGCGAGCACTTCGCTGTCGATGTTGACGTACAGGCCGCCGGGCGCGGCGTAGATGAGCGGCGGCACGTCCTGGACGAACATGTCCATCGCGGTGTCGGGGCTGATGACCGGGACGCCGTGTCTGAAGTAGGCGACGCCCGGCTTGAGGTCCTCGTCGCGGGTCCGCAAGCCGATGACGATGGGCGTGGCGTTGAGGTAGGTTCCGAGCCGTCGCATCTCCGCGCCCGTCTGACCGTCGAAGGCGTCGATGTTGCCCAGAATCTTCACCAGCAACACGTCCTCGCCGCGCCGTGCGGCAATGTCGAAGCTCTTTGGTCGAATCGCACACCGGTCGCTCACCATGAAACCCGCGTCCTCTAGCATCGCGGTGACGTTTCCGACCAGTGCCGACCGTGACATAGTGGCTCTCACGCGAGCCTAGAAAGCCAGCCCATATATACGTTGTGCCGTCGAGTTAGCCGCCCTCCGTGGGATTTGGGATGTAGACTGTGGAATGTGGACTGTGGAATTTGAGACGTGAAAAGCCGTTTCCACCGCGCACGTCTCGAAAGCCGTTTCCGCCGAGGGCGACTACGGCGGGACAGTGACGGTCATCGGCCTCGACGACACCGATTCCCGCGAGCGCGGGATGTGCACGACATACCTCGCGGCGACGGTCGCCGACGAACTCCGGGCGGCGGGCCACGCCGTCACACGGCGACTCCTGGTCCGGCTAAACCCCGCCGTCGAGCACAAGACGCGTGGTAACGCCGCGCTGGCAGTCCACACCGACGCGCCGGCGGCAGTCTGTCGCGAGCTAGTGGCGTCCCGACTCGACATGGCGGCCACGGCGGACCCGGAGACGAACCCGGGCGTCGTCGTCGCGCCGGCCGATCCCGCGGACGTGCCCGCGGACGTCGCCGCGTTCGCACGAGGGGCCGTTCGGGAGCGACACGCCATCGCGGACGCGCGTGCTCTGCTGGACGGCCACGACTACGCCCACCTGCAGGAGGGCAACGGCCGCGGTCTGATCGGCGCGCTGGCCGCCGTCGGGGCCTGGCGAGCCTTCGACGACTGGACCTACGAGTGCATCTCCTACCGCGAGCGCGACCGCTGGGGGACTCCACGCGACGTGGCCCACGAGTCCGTCTTCGCGGCGGCCGAGGCCGCCTATCCCGACGCCTGGGACACCGTCGACCGCGTCGAGGGAGAGACGGTCTGTGTCCCGCACACGCCCTGTCCCATTCTACACGGGGTCCGCGGCGACGATCCCGACGCCGTCCGGGAGGTGGCCAAGCGCATCGACGGCGAACCCATCGCGTCGCGTGCGCTGTTCGTGACCAACCAGGGAACCGACGCACACCTCCGAAATGCGTCGATTTCCGCGGTCGTCGACGGTCGCGCCTACCGCGTGACCGGGACCGTCGTCGAAGCGCCCGAAACCCGCCGGGGCGGCCACGTCTTTCTGACGATCGGTGGCGACGACCACGCTACCGACGCCACCAACGCCGACGCCACCAACGCCGACGCCACCCGCGACCACGACGGCCACCGGCTACGGTGTGCGGCCTTCGAGCCAACCAAGCGGTTTCGCGACCGCGTTCGCGACCTCCGGGTGGGCGACCGCATCACCGCCTGTGGCGAGGTGAGCGAGGGCACGCTCAAACTCGAGAAGTTCGCGGTCCGGGACCTCGTGCGGACCGAACGCGTCACGCCCGACTGTCCGGACTGTGGCCGGTCGATGGACAGTGCCGGCCGCGATCAGGGCTATCGGTGTCGTGACTGCGGGACCGCTGCACCGGGAAAAGTCGCCCGCGAGATTCCCCGCGACATCGAACGCGGGTGGTACGAGGTGCCGCCGTGTGCCCGCCGGCACGTCGCCAAACCGCTCGTCCGGGGCGGCTTCGACGCGCCGGTCCATCCGGAGCGGTGACCGAACTCCGCGCCCGTAACCGGGAGTCGGACGCCCGCTTCGGCCCGTCGTACGGCGTTAGGCACCAAGTAACAACACCGGACGAACCCCAAGGGAGAGGGGATGGCGTCCGCCGAAGACTCGGGATCCGACGGCGACGACGAGCCGTCCGACCGCGACCGGCTTCCACAGGCCGACTTCCCCGACCAGCCGCTCGTACACAACCGTGAGCAACGCCCCGACGGATCCGAGCGCTGCCTCGTTTATCCGGCCGACGCCGCCCCGAAGACGCTCCGGACGACCTGGCTGGCCGTCGACGCGTCGGCCGTCGTCTCGCTCGACGAGCGACGGTGAGTCGAGTCGTCGGGTTTTCGTACCGGTCCCCGTCAGGTTTTCGTACCCGTTCCGGTGAGTGCAACGACGACGTCCTCGTCCGTTCCGAGGACGCCGCGTTCGCGCAGGGTCGCGAGTCCGGCGGTCGCGACGGAACTCGTTGGTTCGACCTGAAAACCCGCCCGCGCGAGGCGGTCGCGTTCGCGTGTAGTCGCGTTCGCGCCGACCGCGACCGCGTCCCCGCCGGTGTCGTCGATGGCCGCCAGAATCTGCGTCTCGCGGGCCGGCCGTCGGATCTGGATGCCGTCCGCGACGTCGTTGCGGTCCGCGACGTCGTTACGGTCCGACGCCGACGGTCGCCGAGACGTGCCGGCCGTCGAGCCGTGTAGCGCGTCTGCGATCGGGGCGACGCCGGCGGCCTGGACGCCGAACAGTCGCGGCACGTCGTCGATCCAGCCCGCGGCGGCGAGCGCCCGAAAGCCGCGGTACGCGCCGAGAAACAGTGTGCCGTGGCCCAGCGGCGTCACGACGGCGTCGGGGGCCGTCCAGTCGCGCTGGGCGGCGATCTCGTAGGCGACCGTCGCGGTACCGACCAGAAACGCCGGGTCCCACGCGTGGCTGGCGTAGTAGCCCGCACCGTCTTCGACCGCCTCGACGCAGGCGTCGCTCACGGCTTGCCGGTCGCCCTCGACGCGAACCACGTCCGCCCCCGTTCGCTCGATGGCCCGCAGTTTCGCGGCCGTCGCGTCCGCCGGGACGTAGATTTCGGCATCGACGCCCGCTCGGGCGGCGTAGGCGGCAATCGCCGCGCCGGCGTTGCCCGAGGAGTCCTCGACGACGCGGTCGGCATCCAGCGCCAGCGCCCGTGAGACCGTCGTCGTCGCGCCTCTGTCCTTGAAACTACCCGTCGGAAACAGGGAGTCGAACTTGAACGCCGCCGCCCAGTCGGACGCGTCGACCAGCGGCGTCCAGCCCTCGCCCAGCGAGACGCGTCGCTCCATCGGCAGGAACTCCTCGAAAGCCCACAGCCCGCGGCGAACGTCGAGGTCCGCGAGCGCTGGCGCATCGCCGTCGGGCACCGGCGGGTCGGCGTAATCGAGCGCGTGTCCGCACGCACACCGCCACGGTGCGTCGACGCCGTACTCTCGTCCACAGTCCGAACAGCGGTACATAGTGGCCCGACGACCGCCGGCGGCGTGTAGCTGTCGACGCCAGCACGCCGGTCGTCGACGCCAGCACGTCAATCGTCGACGCCGGCACGCGACGGTTCGAAAGCCTAACGTCCGGCCGCCGGATACGGTCGGGCAATCGAATCCATGGCTTCGCCACTCGACACGCCGCCGGTCCGACGGGTGCCCGACTGGGACGAATCGCGACTGTCCGCGCTGGCCGACGAGCACGAGACGCCGCTGTACGTCGTCGACCTCGACCGCGTGCGCGAGAACTACCGGCGATTCCGGGCGGCGTTCGAGGCCGTCCGCGAGGACGTGACGGTCTTCTACGCGGCGAAGGCACACACGGGACGGGCGGTGCTGTCGACGCTGGTGGACGCGGGCGCACCCATCGAGTGCGCGGCGGCGGGCGAGGTTCGGCGGGCGATCGACGCCGGCGCGGACCCCGGCGACGTCCAGTACACGGCGGTCAATCCGCCCGCTGCCGACCTCGACTACGCCGTCGACGCCGCGAGCGAGCACCCCGGATTCACCGTTACCGGCGGTGCCGAGGATACCTTCGATCGGCTAGCGGACCGGGGCTACGACGGCCGCGTCGCCGTTCGCATCAATCCCGGCATCGGGACGGGCCACCACGAGAAGGTGGCCACCGGCAAGGACGCGAAGTTCGGCATCCCCTACGACCGGGTCCCGGCCGTCGTCGCCGACCTCCGGGACCGATTCGAGGTCGTCGGCATCCACGCCCACGTGGGGTCGGGCGTGCTGGCCGACGATCTCGACGACCACTGCCGGGCGATGGAACGGATCGGCGAGATGGCCCGGCGTGTAGGCGACCTGGAGTTCGTCGACGTCGGCGGCGGCTACGGCGTCCCGTACCGCGAGGACGAGGCCCCGCTTGACCCCGTGGCGACCGCCGAGCGAATCGTCGACGCCGTCGGCGACGTCGACGCGACGCTGCAACTGGAACCCGGCCGGTACGTCGTCGCCGACGCCGAACTCATTCTCACGCGAGTCAACACGGTCAAGGAGACGCCAGCGGCTACCGTCGTCGGCGTCGACGCCTCGCTTGCGACGCTCATCCGGCCGGCGATGTTCGGCTCGTACCACCCGATCCACAACGTCTCTGCGCCCGACCGCGACCCGCATCCGGTGTCGATCGGCGGCCCCTGCTGTACGAGCGCGGACGTCTTCTGCACCGACCGCCCCGTCGCCCGGCCCGAGCGCGACGACCTGCTGGCCATCGGCAACGCCGGCGCGTACGGCTACGAACTCGCCAACCAGTTTCACTCCCAGCCCCGGCCCGCCGAGGTCGCCATCGAGGGCGAGACGGCCCGCGTGGCCCGTCGCCGCGAGACGATGGCCGACGTCGTTCGGTTGGAGCAGTAGCTCACAGGATCGTTCGGTCCTCTCATACGGATTCGGGTCGCTCTTTGCCGGTGGTTCGACGATCCGTTCGGGAGAACCGCCGGCAACCGAAGACACTAATTCGTATCAATCCTGCGGGACGGTACGCTCGGGCGCCGACTCCGAGAGCGTCTCCTCGACCTGCGAGGCCGTCAGCCCCAGCGCGAGGACGGCCAGCACCGTCCCGAAGAGAAACGGCGTCGCGAGGTCGCCGACGTTGTAGAGGACGCCCGAGGCCAGCGGACCGACGGCGACGCCGAGACCGAACGCCATCGTCAGGACCGACAGCGTCGTCCCCGAGCCACGGTCGGCACCGATGTCGCCGGCCAGCGCCAGCGACGGGGCGAACACCAGCGCGACGGCGATGCCCTGGACGAAGCGGGCGGCGAGCATCGTCAGGGGGTGGGTCACGTAGCCTTGCACCAGCACCGCGGGAATCAACAGGGCGAACCCCGCGAGGATGAACCGCTTGCGGCCGTAGCGGTCGCTGGCGCGGCCGACCGGCGTCTGCAACATGACGTTGGCGATGACGACGGCGGCGAACTGCGCGCTGAACATCACCGTGCTCTCGTCGAGGGTGGCGCGGATGGGCCCCTCTAGCGTGGCGAACAGCGCGATGGTCGTCGCCATGAAGAAGGTGCCGACGCCGAGGACGAACACGGAGTCGAGCCCCCTGCCGTCGGGCGAGAAGATGGCGATGGAAAGCGACTTTCCCGCGCCGGTCGAGACGGTCGGCGGGTCGTGAACCAGCAGCGACACGAGGACGAAACTCACGCACGCGCCCGCGACGGCGATCACGAACGCGGCGGTGAACCCGGAGATCGTCTCGCCGAATATCGACAGCAGCGGCGGGAGCGCGTAGTCGACGACCGTCTGTCCGCCGATGCCGCCGGTAATTACGACGCCGGCGACGATGGGGCCGAACCCGAATCCGAGCAGGCGGAAGGTGTTGAACACGCCGAAGTTGCCGCCGCGCTCGCTGTTGCTGGTCGCGTAGTCGTTGACGAGCGCGACCGTCGCCGGAATCGTCAGCGCCGCGCCGAGCCCCTGTAGCGCCCGCGCGAGGAGCACGCCCCAGTAACTCGTGAGAAACGGATAGCTGGCGCTGCCGACGCCGAAGACGGCCAGTCCCGCCAGGACGAACAGCCGCCGGTGACCGGTCCGGTCCGAGAGTCGGCCCGTGAACGGCTGTCCGAGGCTGTTGAGCAGGCCGAACAGCGACAGTACGAGTCCGATGAGCGTCTCCTCGCGCAACACGAAGCCGCCGATGCTCGCACCAGCGATTCCGTGGAGTGAGATCTGTCCACTGGCGATGTACAGCGGGAGAACGATGATGAGAAACGAGTTCCCGAGTGCGTCGGCCATCCGCGCCAGCGCCAGCGTCAGGACTCGCCTATCCGTGCCTAGAACCATCTCGATCCGTGCTATGACGGCGAGTGTCCTTATCCTTCCGCTATCGCGTCGGGACTGTCGTACGGACTGTTACGACTCGGTCCCGGCGTGTCGGTCGTCTCGTCGCGACCGCCGTACGTCAGTCCCGGCCGGTCCGCCGAGCGGGGTCGGACCGCCGGGAAAACGTCACGGCAGCCACATCAGTCGTGGGCGAGCACGATGGGGTACATCGCGCCGAGGAAGGCCCCGAAGACGATGTGGCCCACGAGCGTGAGGAAGTTGGGTTCGATGCGGAACGACCCGGTCAGCCACAGCGGGAACATGACACTCCCGGCGAAGAACCACACGAGGACGCCGTAGGTGACGCCGAGGCCGGCACCCGTCGAGGGACGGTGAGCGTACCGCGAGAACTGTTCGAAAGACGCCAGCGCGACGAATATCCAGGCGAAGACGATGCTGAACGCGAGGTGGATGAACCACCCGGCTGCCGGATCCGAGAGCCCGAAGAGGGCGGCAACGTCTTCCATGTACGGCGTCCCCGACATCATCGCGCCGAAGATGGACCCGGCGACGAATCCGCTGATGCCGCCGATAACCCAGTTGTGCATTTCCGTGTCCAGGTCGACCCGCCGAATGCGCTCGGTCTCTGTCGCCATAGATGCGTGGTAACGGCCAACACCCTTCGTTAATAGCGGCTTATCGATGCGACACGTAGCCGAGGGGAACGGCCGACGCGGCGGGCGAACATTCATTCACCAGTCTCGCGTACGGTCAGACCGTGACCGTCAGACCGTACGATTGGGCGCGAGACGCCGCCGCGCTGTGGGAGCTGAAGCGCGCCTTCGAACTCGAACTGGCCGCGACCGGTTCGGAAGACAAGCAGTCGACGTACGCCGAGAAACTCACCGACGACTATCGAGCGGCGTACCTCGGGTGGGTCGACCGATGCGTCGAACGGAACGAACGCTGCGTGCAGGTCGCCGTCGACGACGCGGACGACCTCGTCGGGTACGTCTTCGTCCTCCCGGAGTCGCACGCGTACATCTGGGACGCCGCCGTCCTCAACGAGATCTACCTGCGCGAGGGCGACCGCGGGGCTGGCGTCGCGGACGCGCTCATCGAGGCGGCGTTCGACGTGGCACGCGAGCAGGACCTGCCGCTCGACCGCGTCGTCCTCGACGTCGACGGTGCCAACGAACGTGCCGGGGCCTTCTACGAACGGCACGGCTTCGAGCACTGGGGCGAGATGGTGGCTCGCGATCTGTAGCGCCGGTCGGGTTTCGTGGCGACCGGCGGCGGACTCGTCCGAACAGGGCTACGCCGACGGGATCATCCGAACAGGGCTACGCCAACGTACGTCTCGAGCAGGTTCGAGACGCTGAACAGGAACACGGCGACGATGGCCAGCAGGACGATCACGCGGACGTGCCAGAGCCAGGCGGGGCCGGCGGTCGCGAACCGGTCGGCCCCCTGCCGGAGTTCGTCGACTGCACTGCGGCCGTATACCCATCCGACGAACGTGACGATGAGCAACACGCCCAGGGGAAGCAGGAGGTTGCTCGCGACCTGATCGAACAGGGTGAACGTCGACAGGTTCGTCGCGCTCGGGACGCCGAGGACGAAGATGGCCGCGCCGAGGGCGACCGCCGTCGGGGCGCGGCCGAAACGGTAGTTGTCGACGACGTAGGAGACGACCACTTCGAGCAGGCTGATGGCCGACGACAGCGCGGCGATCAGGACGACACCGAAGAAGATCACTCCGACGACCCGTCCGGCGGGCAGTTTGGCGAACGCCGTGGCCATGCTGACGAAGATGGCACCCGCCCCCGCCGAACCGGGAGCGACGTTCTGGGAGAACAACAGCGGGAAGGCGACGAGGCCGGCCAGCACGCCGACGGCCGTGTTCAACAGGACGATGATCCCGCCGTCGACGCCGAGGTTGTCGTCCTCGCGGATGTACGACGAGTAGGTGATCATCACGCCCATGCCCAGCGACAGCGAGAAGAACGCCTGGCCGAGCGCGGCCGGGACGATGCTCGCGTAGTTCGCCGCGAGGGCGTCGAAGTTCGGGTCGAGGAAGTACGCCAGGCCCGCGCCGGCACCGGGCAGCGTCGCGCCCCAGGCGGCAAGCCCGACCAGGACGAGCAAGATGGCGGGCACCATGACCTTCGTCGCGAGTTCAATCCCGCCTTCGACGCCGAGCGCGACGACGACGACGGTCAACAGCATGAACAGCCCGTGGAAGGCAACGGCACCGCCACCGGTGGCGATGGCGTCGAAGTACGCCTTGGGGTCGCCGAAGTACGCGCCGGTGGCGCTGCCGACGGTGTACCGGAGGACCCAGCCGCCGACGACGCTGTAGTACGACAGCAGCCAGAAGCCGGTCACTAGCCCCAGCAGGCCGATGACCCGCCAGGCCGGATAGCCGATGGCGTCGAAGGCGTCGATGACGTTGCGCTTGGCGCGCCGGCCGATGACGAACTCCGCGAGCATCGCCGGAAGCCCGATCAAAAGCGCCGCCAGCAGGTACACCACGAGGAACGCGGCCCCGCCGTTCGCGGCGGTCATGTACGGAAACCGCCAGACGTTTCCCAGCCCGACCGCGCTGCCGACGGCGGCCAGGACGAACCCGACCCGTGACGCCCACGTCTCTCTGTCGCTCATCGTCACGGGGCTACCCGGCAGGCGTGGTTAAGCGACCTGATTCGGTCGAGCGACGGCGAAATCTGGGCGTGCGGTTCGCTTGTTCCGTCGACGGGGGTCGCTCCATCGAAACGTTTGTATGCGAAGTTTACAAAGCAAACACCATGGGAACGATCTCGGCGCGCGTGCCCGACGATCTCGAAACCGAACTCGAACGGTACATCGACGAGGAGAACCTCGATCGGAGTACCGCCATCCGAAAACTCCTCGCGGAGGGGCTGGACGACTGGCGACGCCAACGCGCGCTCGCCCGACTCGACGCAGGAACGGTGACGCTCTCGCACGGTGCCGACCTCGCTGGCCTCTCGGTCTGGGAGTTCGCCGCGCTCGCGAAAGAGCACGACGTGACCTGGGTCGGTCGCGACGGACTCGAAGACGACCTGGAGTCGCTTTGACGTACGTCTTCG
Source organism: Haloarculaceae archaeon (assembly GCA_042217765.1). Taxonomy (GTDB): domain Archaea; phylum Halobacteriota; class Halobacteria; order Halobacteriales; family Haloarculaceae; genus JARUKX01. The sequence goes on from JBDGSB010000113.1 coordinate 10,018, forward strand.
ACGCCACGCCCCTCATCTCGCTGGCGTCCGTCGACCGTCTCGACCTCGTCACCGCACTAGAGCGTGCGTGTCGTCTTCCCGAACGCGTTCACGAGGAAGTCGTCACTGCCGGTGTCGAGGCCGGCTACGCCGACGCACGTCGCGTCGAACGGGCCATCGAGGACGACCGGCTCGCCGTCGAACGGGCCCCCGAGACGTCGCTCGCAACGCAACTTGCACGCTCGGACGCGCTGAGTGACGCCGACGTCGCAGTCCTCGCGCTCGCGGCCGACCTCGACGGCACTGCTGTGATGGACGAACGGCATGGCCGAGCCATCGCGGGCGCGGAAGGCATCCCAACGCGAGGGACCGCCTACGTCGTCCTGACCGCCCAGCAGCGAGGATACATCGACGCCGACACCGCAGGAACCACCGTCGACGAATTGCTCGACGCCGGGTGGTACTGCGCACCCGATCTCTACGCGAAGATTCGGGACAAAATCGACGACATCGAGTGATCGCCGGCTACCGCGAGATGCCGTACACGTCGCCTTCGGGGTCGATCATGTAGACGCGCTCGTGGGCGTCGATGTCGTCGATGCGGGCGACGTCTTCGTCGTCGAGTTCCCACTCGAAGACGTCCAGGTTCGAGCGGATGTGCTCGGGCGTGGTCGACTTCGGGATGGGAATCACGCCCTTCTGGAGTTCCCACCGGAGGGCGACCTGTACGGGCGAGCGGTCGTAGGCGTCGGCGACTTCGCCGATGACGGGGTGGTCGAAGACTTTCGCCCGGGCCAGCGGAGCCGCCGCGGTCACGGCGACGTCGTGTTCCTGGCAGAACGACAGGAGTCGCTCCCGGTAGAGTAGGGGGTGGAACTCGATCTGATTGACTGCGATGGGGACGTCGCTGATGTGGCGAGCGAACCGGAGCTGGTAGGTGCTGAAGTTGCTCACGCCGACGTTGCGGATCAGGCCGTCCTCCTGGAGGCGCTCGAAGGCCGCCAGGGTCTCCCGCAGCGAGATGGCCGGATTGGGCCAGTGAATCAGGTACAGGTCGAGGTAGTCGGTGCCGAGGCGGTCGAGGCTGGCGTGGCAGGACTCGATCACGGACTCGTAGTCGAGGTTCGACGGCAGGACCTTCGAGGTGA
>JBDGSB010000130.1:0-11085 GCA_042217765.1 Haloarculaceae archaeon
GATCGACCCCATCAAACACGACATCAACGTCGAGGACATCTCCTGTGACGGCTACGACTCCCGCGTGTTCGTCTACCACACCGACTACGAGCAGGTCATCTCCAACGTCGAACACGGACGGGAGGAACTCGACGAGTTCGTCGTCAAACTCGCCCAGCGATCGGGCAAGGGCATCTCGAAGCGACAGCCACAGGTCGACGCGACGTTGCCGGACGGGTCGCGTGCGCAGTTGACCCTCGGCCGCGAGGTGTCCGACCACGGGACGAACTACACCATCCGGCAGTTCAAGGACGTCCCGTTCACGCCGGTCGATCTCATCAACTGGAACACCTTCAACGTAGACGAGATGGCCTTCCTGTGGCTGTGCATCGAGAACAACAAGTCGCTCATCTTCGCCGGCGGCACGGCCTCGGGCAAGACCACGAGCCTGAACGCCGTCTCGCTGTTCATCCCGAGCAACTCCAAGATCGTCTCCATCGAGGACACCCGCGAAGTGGAGTTGCCCCAGCGCAACTGGGTCGCCTCGGTGACCCGGCCGGCGTTCGGCGACGAGGACACCGGCGACGTCGACGAGTTCGACCTGCTAGAGGCCGCGCTCCGCCAGCGGCCCGACTACATCGTCATGGGCGAAGTCCGCGGCGAGGAGGGCCGGACGCTGTTTCAGGTCATGTCCACCGGCCACACGACCTACACCACCTTCCACGCCGACGCGGTCGGCGAGGTCATCAAGCGGTTCACGACCGACCCCATCAACGTCTCGAAGACGCTGTTTACGGCGCTGGATCTCGTCTCGATTCAGACCCAGACCCGCGTCGACGGCCGGAAGGTCCGCCGGAACAAGACCCTGACCGAGATCAACGAATACTCCGCCGAGAACGACGAGATCAACGTCCGCGACGTCTACGAGTGGCGCGCCGAGACCGACGAGTTCCTCCAGATGGGCAACTCCAACACCCTCGAAGAGATCAAGTTCGACCGCGGCTGGAGCCAGGACCGCCTCGACGAGGAACTGTTCAAGCGCAAGGTCGTGCTGGCGTATCTCATCGACGAGGGGCTGAACACCTACACCGAGGTCGCGGCCACCATCCAGGCGTTCATCAACGACCCGGACACCATCATGACCCTCATCGCGTCCGACCAGCTCGAACACAGTCTCGCGGACCTCCGGGAGATGGAGAGCGTCGAGATCGACATCGATCCCGAAAAGGAGCAGATGGTCCCGCGGCCAGACCCCGAACCGTGGCTGCTAGCGGACACCGAGGACATCCTTGACAACGCCCAGGCGCTGTTCGAGCAGTACCAGGAGGGCGAGCAAACGGACATCGTCAAGGCGCTCACCGGCGTCGGCACCGACGACGGCCTGGCCACGAGCGACGACGACGTCGATCTGGCCGAGTTCGTGCCGAAGGCCGGCCAGGAGGCGAGCGACGACGCATGACGGGGGCGAGCAACGACGCATGACGGGGGCGAGCAACGACGCATGAGTCTCGACGCTCGCGAGGGTGGGTTAGAAGCGAACAGCGGCCTCGCCGAGTCGTTCTATCCGCTCTTTCGGTGGCTGTTCGACGAGGACGGGGAGTTCGTCGCGGGCATCGAGGACAAACTCGGGGAGGCCCGGATGCCGGACAACGTCGAGATGTTCGTCGCGCGTGCGCTGGCCGTCGGCGTCATCTCGGGGTTCGCGCTGTGGTTCGTCGGGACGCTCGTCGGCGTCGCCGTCGTCAAACTGTTCGTCACAGAGACGCCGACGTTCATCGGGATTCCGCTGCCGGCGAACGTCGAACCGATCGTGACCGCCCTGAAGCTCCCCTTTATCGTCTTCGTCAGCGGCCTCGTGTTCGGATCGATCGGGTTCGGCCTGGGGTTCGGCACGCTGGTCTCGATTCCCTACTTCCGGGCGAACACGCGCGAGCGAGAGATCAACGTGCTGCTGTCGGATTCCATCTCGTTCATGTACGCGCTGTCGGTCGGCGGCCTGAACCAACTCGAAATCCTGCAGGCGATGGCGACGGCCGACGACACCTACGGGGAGGTGGCAAAGGAGTTTCAGTCGATCGTGCTGGCGACGGAGTACTTCGATACGGACTACCGGACCGCGATCCGCGACCAGGCGCTGCAGACCCCCAGCGACGAACTCGCGCAGTTCCTGACGGACATGCTCTCGATCATCAACTCCGGGGGCGACATGACCTCCTTCCTCGAGGACCAGAAGGACAAGCACATGCGGACCGCCCAACGCGAACAGGAGAAGGTGCTCGACACCCTCGAGCTGTTCGGCGAGATGTACATGACGCTGTCGCTGTTCCCGCTGTTGCTCATCATCATCCTGGTCATCATGGGCATGATGGGCAACTCCAAGACGTTACTCCTGCTGGGCACCGTCTACGGGCTCATCCCGCTCGTCGGCGTCGGGTTCATCGTGCTGGTGTCGACGGTCACCCAGGACACCGTCGGCAACGGCTACCTCCGAATGCGCTCGGAGGGATCGGTCCCCGAAGACGCCGACCCGGGCGTGCTCGACCTCGGGCTCGTCAACTACTACCAGGGCGACTACAGCGTCTTCGACCGCATCAAGAACCGCGAGGGGAGCTATCGCGTCATGGAGATCCTGCGCAAGCCCCACATCTTCTTCCGGGACAATCCGCTGTTCGTGCTGGGACTGACCGTGCCCGCCACGATCCTGGCGCTGGTCGCGTTCGTGTTGCTCGGGTGGGTCCCGCTGTCGTGGGACGGGCTGAAGGCCACTCCGGTCCGGGGGACGTTCTTCTGGATATACGTGCCGCTGTATCTCAACTTCCTGCCGCTTGCGGTGTTCTACGAGTGGAACGTCCGGATGCGTCACTCGGTGCTGAACCAGCTATCCGACGACCTCCGGAAGCTCGCCAGCGCCAACGACACCGGGATGACCCTGCTCGAGTCGATCAAGGTCGTCGCGGAGACGTCCTCGGGTCGGCTGGCCAGGGAGTTCGACACCATGCACGCGAAGGTCAACTACGGGACGAACCTGAAGACCGCGCTCGTCGAGTTCAACAACAAGTACCACGTCCCGCGGCTGGCGCGCACGATGAAGCTCATTAGCGAGGCACAGGAGGCATCGAGCCAGATCCAGTCGGTGCTGTCGACGGCGGCCCAGGCCAGCGAGAACCAGGACGAAATCGACCTCGAACGCAAATCGCGCACACGGATGCAGGTGGTCATCATCATGGTGACCTACCTGACGCTGCTGGGGGTCATGGCGCTGCTGAAGGTGCAGTTTCTCGACACCATGGCCGGGCTGGCCCAGCAGGCACAGGGGGCAAGCGGTGGCGGCACCGGCGTCGCGGGAGGACTCGGCAGCGGCATCGACACCGAACTGCTGTCGATGCTGTTTTTCCACGCCGTGACGCTGCAGGCGATCATCTCGTCGTTCATCGCGGGATACATCCGCGACGTGAAGATCCTCTCGGGGATGAAGTTCGCGGTGATCCTGCCGACGATCGCGCTGGGGGTGTGGATCGCGGTCACGCTGTAGGGAACGGGATTGGGGGGACACGATGCACGACAAGGGGCAAACCACGCAGGACTACGTCATCGGCATTTCACTCGTATTGTTGACCCTAACCGGGGTCTTCCTCGTAGTACCGGGTATCTTCAACCCGTTCGCGGACCCCGTCGACAGCACCGACCGGACCATGGCCGACTCGGTGGCCACCACGCTCATCAGAGAGTACCAGGTCGACGGAACGAAACGCACGCTCGAGTACGCGGCCTTGAAAGGGACGCTCGACGACGACGACGCGTTCGCGGACGTCGTGACGGCGGCTGGCGTGCCACCGCGGCGGCGGGTGAGCGTCGTCGTCCTCACCGACGCCGGCTCGACGATCCGATACGACGCGCCGAATCGCTACGACGGTAATAGTGCCACGGCGCTCACGATTCGAGTCGTCGACTTCACCGACGACGGCCGGTGTGACGCCGCTTGCAGGCTGGTGGTCAGGGTATGGTAAGGCTGTTCGACGACCGGGGACAGGCGTACACCCTCGAAGGGCTCATCGCCTCCGTCCTCCTGTTGAGCGCCCTGCTGTACGGGTTACAAGCCGTCGACGTCGCCCCGTGGGCCGGCGGTACCAACGACGAGCAGGCCGAGTCCCTCCGGACTCAGGCCGACGACGTGCTGGCGATGGCCAGCGACGACGACGCGCTTCGGACGGCCGTCTCCTGTGTCGGGTCCGACGGCAACCCTGCCGCGAACGTCGGCCACCGGGGCACCGACGCGGGGACGGAACTGGGGACGCTCCTCGGTCACGCGTTCGCGGCCAACGGCCACAACTACAACGTCTACTTCCAGTTCCACGAGCCCACCGGCGGCCGCGAGCGCCTCCTCGTCTATCCCGTGCTGAAGACGAACCCCGCAACGGCGACGCTGCCACAGGAACCCGACGCCGACGCCGCCGCTGCGACCCGGGCGGTGGCGCTGTCGGACGGGACCCCCCTGCTGACGACCGACGACGAGGGCAAATGCACGACCCGCGTCGGCACGTTCGGACATCCGGACAGTGCGACACTGTCCGGCGTGGGGTCGTCGAACGACCTCTACGTGCCCGACGAGAACGACGCGGGCACGGAGTTTTACAACGTCGTGGAGGTGCGCGTCGTCGTATGGTGAACAACGACCGCGGTCAGCTCATCCTGGTGGGCGCGCTGCTTGTCGCACTAGTGGTCGTCTCCATCGTCGTGTTGCTCAACGGCCTGCAGTTCACCGAACACGTCGGCTCGGAGAACTCCCTGCAGGAAGTACACGACCTCGAAACGACCCAGACGGAAGTCAGGCACAACCTCCGGTCGCTGTTCTACGAAGTCGACAGCGAGCACGCTGGCATCGACACACCGGAGCCGTACGCGACCGAGCGGTCGCTCACGGACACCGTCGACGCCTACGGGAGCACGCTCTCGAGCACGACCGTGGCCTCGCGGGGTACCTACACGAGCGTCTCGCTGTCGCCGTTTGCCTCCCGACGGGGCGTCGTCGTCTACCAGGCCGGCGAGGGAGACGCCCGGAGCGCGAACGGCCAATCCCGCTGGGACGTCCTCAGACGGGCCGACGCGGTACCGGTCGTCGAAGTCGCCCTCGACGGCGTGTCGGGTGAGGACTTCGTACTCCAGCTCCGACAGGGCGGTGACGTCTGGCGACTTCGCGTGCGTCCCGGCAAAACGGTTCAGGTGCGACCCTCGGCACCTAGAGCGGCGTGGACGGACGTCTGTACGGCCAGCGACCGCCTTTCGATCTCCATCGAGGGGGGCCACGGCACCGTCAGGGACGGCGGCCGCGTCTGTGGCGGCTTCGAGATGGGGCCCGAACTCACGAGCAGCGACCCGGTGACGGTCCGTTTCGTGGGCGGCGACGCCGTAAGCGGCGCCACGTTCGTCGTCTCCGGCGTCGATCCCGACGAGGTGCCGCCGGCGTTCGTCAACGACGGCCGATCGACCAGCCCCAGCGCGTACGGCGACGACGCCGACGAACCGTCGCCGACCGAAGAGCCCATCGTCGACCCGAAGTTCACGCTCACCTACCGAAGCCAGCACGTCACGTACACGTCGACGTTCTGGCTCTACGAGGAGGCACCGTGATCCCTCGCACGACCCTCCGCGAGAACGACCGCGGCGCTTCGACGGTCGTCACGCACGCGATGACGTTCACGATCACCGCGATGTTGATAACCGGCCTCCTCGTCGGTGCGGGGACGCTGCTCGACGACCAGCGCAAACGCGCCGTGCGAACGCAACTCACCGACCTCGGAGGACAGATGGTCCGGCAGTTGCAGGCCGTCGACGACCTGTATCGAACGGACAACGACGTCGCGACCCTGACCGTCCGGACCGACTACCCGGCGACCGTCGCCGGGAGTTCCTACACCGTCGCGCTCCGACATGAGGACGGCGACGCGTACCTGCACCTGACGACCACGACACCGACGCTCGACCTTCGCTTTCGAGTCGCGACGCGAACCAGCGTCGTCGAGTCGCGGGCGGCCCCCGAGTCGCTGACAATCTGTCTCGCGGCACCGCGGCGACTCGCGATTTCGGAGGGATCGTGCTGATGCGCCGGACCGCCACCCGCTCGACCGACGACCGCGCCGTCGCCGATACCCTGGGGTTCGTGCTCATGTTCGCGATGCTGATCACCGCCGTCGGCCTCGTCTCGACCGTCGGCGTCGACCAGTTGACGACGCTACGCAACGAGGAACAGGTCAACAGCGCCGACCGCGCGATGCAGGGGCTTGCGTCGACGTTCGACGACGTCTATCGCCGCGGCGACCCCCACCGAAGCACGAAGATTGCAGTCTCGGGCGGGCACCTGCTGTACGACACCGAATCGACGCTGACCGTCCGGACGGCAGGCGAGAGCGGACTCGACGTAGACATTCCAGTCCACGCACTCCAGCACCGCATCAACGGCGTGACGATCACCTACGAGAGCGGTGCGGTCTTCCGAAACGGACTGATCCGATGGACGCCGGCCATGACCTGTAGCGCGCCGGGACACACGCCCGACGTCGCGCTGGTGAACGTGCTCGTGCTCACCTCGACGGGGACGTTCACGGGTGCGAGCGGCGGCAATCGACTGCGGGTCCCGGTCTCGGGCTCCGTCCCCCACGAGGGCGAGGTCGGTGCCGTGAGCAACGAGGGGTCGACACGACTGGGAGCCGCGTATCGCGGCACCGAAACCGTATACGCCAGGAACACGGGCAGTGACACGCCGGTGACCCTCGACGTCGGCCACACCGTCGACCCGAACGCCTGGGGGCGGTACCTCGCCGACAGCGGCTGGCAGCCCGTTTCGGGAGCCGACGACGAGTACCGTTGCGAAGCCAACCACGTGTACGTCCGAACGGTGACCGTGGAACTCGACACGAACGTGCAGGATTGATACGGAGTGGCGTCAGTGGGCACCGACGGGTCATCGCCAAACGCGGTGACCTACCGGAGAGAATACCGAACGGCCCTCCGAACCTCCGAGAACGACCGCGGAACCGAATCAACTCGATAGCTCGATCTGAGTGACCGAGACGTCGATCGGCGGGTCGACGTGACCGGTCCCCGCCTGGTTTCCACTTGCGGCACTAGCGTCCGTCCGGTCACCGACGCCCGTGTTCGATCCGGAGTCGGCACCCGTGTTCGATCCGGAATCGACGCCCGTGTTCGATCCGGAATCGGATTCCGCCGTCGTCGTAGTCCTGTGCTCGCCTGTCGTCGTCGTGGTCGATCCGCTCGGTACCGTCGTGGTCGATTCACCTGGCATCGCCGTGGTCGATTCACCTGACGGTTGCGTCGTGGTCGATCCACTCGGCACCGTCGTGGTCGCCCGTTCGTTCGAGTTGTCGTGGGTCAGCGTCGAGTCGCCGCAATTTCCGTTCCGGGCGTGGGAGGGAACGCCGTCGCTGTGGCCCGGGTTCTGCTCGTCGACGCCGTCGCAGTCGTTTCCGTGCCCCCTGTCGTGATCGCCGGACGTGCTTCCCGAATCGGCACTCCGTTCCCCGAAGCCGGCGTTCGAACCGCCAGTCCCGTCACTGTTGGAGGCCAGACCGCCGACGTCGGGTTTGCCGTCGGCGTTGCGGTCGGGTTGAGCCCGGAAGTTGTCGATCGCGTGCACGTCGGTTCGGTATCCCGTCGACCCGGAGAATCCGGGTTTGAGCGTCGCCGGCGGCGTCTTCTCGTAGGTGTAGTCGACCACCGTCGTCCACGTCCTGCCCTTGTCCCAGCTCATCGCCACCGTCAACCGCGTCGCGTCGTCCTGCCCGTCGTCGTCCGTGTCCCGGGGCAACACCGTCACCCGCACGTCGTGCCACCCGCCCGCGATGCCGCCGTGGCCCGACACGTCGCTGTGGGTCAGGAACGGATAGCCGTCTCCGTACCGACCGCCGTTGCCCGTGCCACGCAGGGTAACGCCTGGCGTCCAGTCCGCGTACCCGCCCGCTTTACCCTCGAAGTCGCCACGTGCGAATCCGCCCCACTCGTCGAACCCGACGCCGAGATACGCGTGTGGAATGCCCGTCTCGGAGGCGTTGATCCGTCCGTCGTAGTTGGCGTCGCCCTGACTGTAGCCCAGACTCGATCCGAACGAGCCGACGTTGAAGTTCGTCGCGTTCACCGCGCTCCCGTTCACCAGGAAGAACGTGATGCCGTCCGCTCCGGTCCCGTCGGCCGCGTAGTAGTCGAACGTCGCGACGAAGCCGTTTCGAGCGTCGAAACTCCCGTCGTAGAACGCCACGCCCGCCTGGTCCTGTTTGGCCTGCGTGAGCCGCAAGGCACCGTTTCCGTCGATGGGCACGCCCCACGTTGCGTCCCCCCGCAGAACCCAGTCGCCTGGGCTGGTGGTCCCCTCGAACCGACCGCCGAAGCCGCCGAACGCGTTGGCGTCGACGTAGTCGGCCAGCCCGTCGCCGTCCGTATCGACCGTCCCCTCGTCGGCGTCGCTCCTGCCGTCACCGTCGCTGTCGGTGTCCAGATAGTTCGGCGTCCCATCGCCGTCGGTGTCGACGGCACCTTCCCTGGCGTCGGGAATGCCGTCGCCGTCGCTGTCGGTGTCCAGGTAGTTCGGCGTCCCGTCGTCGTCGACGTCACCGGTCCCCTCTAGGCGGTCCGGGATGCCGTCGCCGTCGCTGTCGGTGTCCAGATAGTTCGGCGTCCCGTCGCCGTCCGTATCGGCAGTTCCTTCCTCGCTATCGGAAATGCCGTCACCGTCCGCGTCGGTCGTCAGTTTCGAGGCGTCGATGGTGACGGAATTACGAATGCTCTCACTAGCAGCCATCGAGACGTTCGCGTTCGTCTTTCTCACGGTTCCGTCGACGAGGACCTGGACGTCGAGCGCGTCGACCGCGTCGCCGTGGTTCTCGATCGTATAATTGACGGTGTACGTCTCGCCCACGAAGACTGCATCGACCGTCGGCTCGATGGGCTCGACCGTTCTGTTCGGAGTCAGCGTGAACGTCCCACGCATGATTCCACTTCGGTCGTAGTGATTGCCGGAGACGACGACGCCGTAGGTGTACCCGTCGTACACCTGAAGCGTCTCGCCGGTCGCCGAGTCGCTGAACCCACAGCCACCCGTGTCGCTCACCGTCCGCGTCGTCCGTCCGTCGGGACCGTCGGCGTAGACGGACGCTTTGGCGTCCGACTGGAACCACGAGTGACAGCCTTCGAACGACCAGTCGAATCGCAACGTCCGCGTCTCGGTGGCCGTCGTTTCGTACGTCCACGTCTTTCGCTTCCCACCTCGCTGAACGACCTCCGAAGATGTCTCGTCGAAGTTCCATCCGAGTGACACACCGCCGTCGGTAGCATTCGAGACGCGGTGACTCCCGGACCCGGACGAATTCCACTCGGACGCGTCGAAACCGACAGCGGATTCCCGGCTCGACGACCGGACACCGCCGTCGGTGGTCGCGTTCTTGCTGGGTGCCGAAGCCGCCCCGATATCGTACGTGTCCTCGTAGGTGTCTCCGCTGCCGTCGGTGACCCGCAACGTCACCGTGTGGAAACCACCACCACCATCACCGTTGCCTTCGCGGGCATCCGTCCCGTTACCGTTCGCGTCAACGCTGCAGTTTCCGGTCTGCGCTGGCGACGCGACGCCGTCGCTGCGGCCCGGGTTCTGCTCGTCGACGCCGTCGCAGTCGTTTCCGTGCCCCCTGTCGTGGTCCTCGGTCGTCCGTCCCGAATCCGAACTCGAACCTGCACCCGCACCCGAACCTGGACCGGAATCGGAACGCGTACCCGAGGGTCCAGCGTCGCTGCCGTCGTCGATGCCGCGACTGCTATTGGGGTCCTCGTAGGCCGGCGTTCCGTTGCCGTCGTAGTCCGTCGTCCCTTCCACCTTGTCGGGTACCCCGTCGCCGTCGCTGTCTGTGTCCTTGTAGTTGGGGACGCCGTCGCCGTCGATGTCGTTCGTTCCTTCCACCTTGTCGGGAATCCCGTCGCCGTCGCTGTCGGCGTCCAGGTAGTTGGGAACGCCGTCACCGTCGACGTCGCCGTGGCCTTCCTGTCGGTCCGAAATCCCGTCGACGTCGCTGTCTTTGGTTCCCTGACTGCTATCGGGGTCCTTGTAGGCCGGCGTTCCGTTGCCGTCGTGGTCCACTGTTCCTTCCACCTTGTCGGGTACCCCGTCGCCGTCGCTGTCTTTGTCCTTGTAGTTGGGAACGCCGTCACCGTCGATGTCCGCCGTCCCCTCCTTGCCGTCCACGATTCCGTCTCCGTCGGTATCGGTGACGTCGGCGTTGTCCCCGCTACCGTGGGACGGCGTCGTCGTCGAACGACCGGAATCGAATCGGGTCGTGGTCGAATCGGCGGGCGACGACGTCGTGGTCGAATCGGCGGGCGACGACGTCGTGGTCGAATCGGCGGGCGACGACGTGGGCGGACTACTGGGTACTGTCGTCGTCGAACCGTGGCCGTCACTCGGCGTCGGCGTCAGCGTCGTAGTCGGCGTCAGCGTCGTAGTCGGTGTCGGCGTCAGCGTCGGCGTTGGCGTCGGCGTCGCGGTTATTCTCGACCCCAGCCCGGTAAACGTCATCGTGACGGTGTGGGCGTCCTCGTCGTAGCTGAGGTGACTCGGATCGAGATTCTCGCGTGCGTATCGTTTCCAGGCGTCCGCGTACTGGCTTTCGATCGTGATCGTGACGTCCACCTTCTTGTACGAGTAGCGATCGGTCCCGACTTCGTCACGCCAGCAGGACTGCAACGCGTTGCGAATCCGTTCGTTGACCCGATCGGACCCGTGGACGTCCTTCGTCGCGATCACGTCGCCGGACGAAGAGAGGTCCTGTTTCGCGTTGACGTCGATGAGATCGAATTGCAGGCTCCGTCCCTGTCGCCGCAACGGCGGGTCCGACACGATGGTGGTTCGTCCGGATTGGCGTTTCCAGACGCCACCTGCCTGGTAGGCCAGTACCTCGCCGTTCGGCTTCTTGTAGAGAATCGTCCCGAGGTGGTACCAGTCCGAATCGCTCGTGGGAAAACTGCACTGTTCGTGCGAATCGGACTGCTCGGCCTCTATCCTGAGCTTCGCGTCCTGTTCGACGTTCATCGTCCCGTCGACGGTGTCCGGAA
>JBDGSB010000039.1:0-10967 GCA_042217765.1 Haloarculaceae archaeon
ATGTGAGCCACCTGGTCGACCCCTTGCTTGCTAAGTTTGCTATTATGTATCTGTCCCATCCATCCATCCTTGGTAAGCAGTTCGTTCCGGATATCGTCTAGCAACCTCGGATCTGGATATTGTGCGTCTCCATGTACTTCTTGTTGGTTCCCCGAACTCTTCCCCTGTTGAGTCGGTCGAGTTTTGTTGCGGCCTTTCTTCGCCGCTTTTCCACGGCCTTTCTTCGTTCGTTGGATGTCCGGGCTCGTCTGCTGTCGAACGTGCGCCAGTTCGTGCGCCATCGTTCGGTTGACTCCCGGCGACACCCCACGCCCGAAGACGAGGTCAGTGCCGTGTGCGAACGCTTTCGCGTTCACGGATTCGGCCGCTCGTTGTGCCCGCGGCCCGGTGTGTACGTTCACGTCACCGAAATCCGCGCCGAATCGCGGTTCGAAGTACGACCGGGTTGCCGCCGAGAGCGACTGCCCGCCACTTTTGAGCCGATTAATCCGCGCTTCGAGTTCGCCGGACACCGCCGTATCCGACGCGCCCGTCGAGGCGCGACGCCCGATCGACGGCCGCGACACCGATTCCTCCACCGCTTGCTCGCGCTGGCCGTGGTCCGTCTCGCCGTTCGGGGTGGGCATTCGCATCACTTCGTCTGCGACGCGATCGGCCTCGCGTTCGGCCGGCGTGTCGGGCGCGTCCACCGTTAGTTTCGGCTGGACGCCGTGCTCGGCCAGCGCCTGGACGGCCTGGTTGCCCCGGGCCCGCTGGAGGCGGGCGAGCGTGCTCTTGCCCTCCCGACCGCGGGCCGGGCCGTCGACGGTGGGACCGCCACCCGCGGTTTCGTCGGTGGCGACCTCGGTGTCGTGCTCTGTGGATTGTCGGCGCATGTGTTCGCTCTCGAAGTCGGGTCGTCGTCCCACCACGGCGGAGCGAGGGCCGACTGACCGTCCGAATTACGTTGAATTACTGCCCTCTTTCACATAGTTTTATCCCCGCGTCGTTGCATCGACGGCGGCCCGGAGGACTTTACCTTCCTGGCCGCCGTGTGGTACCTATGAACAGCGACGTCGCCGCTCGCATCGAACACACCGTCCTCGGTCCGGAGACGACGCCGGCAGACGTGACGGCGGTGCTAGACGCGGCCATCGAGCACGGGATGCGCGCCTGCGTGCCGCCGTGCTACGTCGACGGGGCGGTCGACTACGCGCCGGGCGTCGACTGCTCGACGGTCGTGGGCTTCCCGCACGGCCAGCACGCCACCGCTACGAAGGTCGCCGAAGCGACCGACGCCTGGGAGACGGGGGCCGCCGAACTCGACGTCGTCGCCAACGTCGGCCTGTTGCACGCCGGCGAAGACGACCGCTACCGGCGCGACCTCGCGGAGGTCGTCGCCGCGGTCCCGATTCCGGTGAAGGTCATCGTCGAGACGCCGCTGTTGCACGACGAAACGGAGAAACGCCGCGCCGCCGAACACGCCGTCGCGGCCGGTGCCGACTTCCTGAAGACTGCAACGGGTTTCTCCGGCGGCGGCGCGACCGTCGCCGACGTCCGCCTGCTGAGCCAGTACCTCCCGGTGAAGGCATCCGGCGGCATCGGGTCCTGGGAGCGCGCGAAGGCGATGTTCGACGCTGGCGCGGATCGCATCGGCGCGTCGGCAGGCGTCACGATCGTCGAAGAGTGGCGACGCGTCCGCCGCGAGGAGTGACCGAACCGCGCGGACCGCGACGCCACGAACACGAGGACTCGGCCGCCGTCCGAACGTTCGAGTCGAACGTCTCGCGCTTTCGGCGTGGCGCGCCCGTCAACCCTGGGTCGGCGCGGCGAGCTTGTCGAGGTCGACGTCCTGTTCTAACAGCACGTCGGTCGCGTCGGCGACCTCGCGTTCCTCGCGGATGAGTTTCTTGTAGGCGGACTGGGGGGCGAGGTCGCCGATGAGGACGCCGCCGACGAGCTTGCCGTTCCGGAAGCCCAGCCGTCGCCACTCCTTGTCGTCGTACTTGCGCTCGACGTACTCGTCGGCCTCGGTCGGGTGCCCGAAGGAGAGAAACGGAAAGTCAAAGTGCGTGATCGAGTAGGTCGGCACCCAGCGGAACTCCGTTTTCTCGCCGTCGACGGCTTCGCCGTCTGCTCGTTGCGTCGAAGACGCAACGGTGTCGGCGACCATGTTCTGGGCGGCGACGTTGCCCTGTTCCTTCGCAGAGCCCCAGGCACCGTTCTGGGTGCGCGCGCCCATGATGACGTCGTGAAACTGCGTGATGTCGCCGGCGGCGTAGACGTCCTCGACGTTGGTCTGCATGTACTCGTCGACGACGATGCCGTCGTCGCACTCGACGGGCGTGTCCTGCAGGAGTTCGGTGTTGAAGTTCAGCCCGATGGCGACGCCGACGAACTCGCCTTCGTAGAAGTCGCCGTTGGGGTCGACCGCGCCGGTGACGTGGCCGCCGTCGTCGACCTCGAAGTGGTCGACGCCGGAGTCGAACACGGGCGTGACGCCCTTCTCGCGCATGGCGTCGTGGATGATCTCCGCGCCGTCCTCGGTGAGCGCGTAGCGCCACCAGGTCTCGCCGCGCATCAGGTAGTGGGCGTCGACCTCCTGGGCACCGCAGATTGCCGCCAGGTCGATGCCCAGCAGGCCCGCCCCGACGATGACGCCCGTGTCGGCCGCCTCGGCGTGCTTCTTGATCTTCCGGGCGTCCTGGAAGGTCCAGAAGTGGTGGACGCCCTCGGCGTCGGCGTTGTCGATGCCGTAACTCGACAGGCTCTGTGGCGTCCCGCCGGTCGCCACTAGCAGTTTGTCGTACTCGTAGACGTCGCCAGCGTGGGTCCGAATCTCGTGAGCGTCGACGTCGACGTCGGTGACGTGGGTGTTCAGTTCGAGGTCGATGTCCCGTTCATCGTACCACTCGGGGTCGTGAATCGAGATGGGTGCCTCCGGAAGCTTCCCTTTGGCGTGTTCCTTGATGAGAATGCGATTGTAGAGGGCTTCGCCTTCCTCGGTGATGACCGTGATGTCGGCGTCGGGGTCTCTCTCTCGGAGTGTCTCCGCCGCCGAACTGCCTGCAATCCCGTCACCGATAATGACGTGCGAATCGCTCATATGCGTGGTACTTCGAAGTCGGCATTGATGTTTGTTGCTATCTCCGTCAGTTCTGCGCGGTGTACACACACCTGGGGACCGGACCGTCGTACGCGTGGTTTTCAAGAGGGACCGAACCATCGTACGCGTGGTTTTCAAGAGGGGTCGACCCGTAGGGTCTATCGAGATGAAGATACGCCAGAACGTCCGGCACTTCGCGTCGAAACAGGCGCTGACCCTTCCCGTGGTCGGTGCGGTCGTCCACGACAGACTCGTCGATCTGCACACTAGCGTCTTCCTCGACCGCGCCGACGAGGACCGGCGCGACGAGCGCCGCGAACGCCTCGACGCGCTGTTCGACGCCACCATCGACGCCTACGTCGCCGCGCTCGAGACCGGGTATCCCGAGGCAGAGGCCCGCGAGATAACCCACGTCCAGGCGAACTTCGACTTCTACAACCACGGCTGGACCGAGATGATGGAGTTTCCCGCCGACGAGGTCGAGGACCACTACGACCGCTACCGCGACTTCTTCGAAGCCCACGACGTCACCATCGACGCCCCGCTCGGGGAGTTCGCACCCGCCGGCGGGCTTCCGGACGCCCCCTCGACGCCGGAACGGCTAGACGACCCCGAACACCCCCACGCCGAGGGCGGCTTCGCCGACGACGTCTACGTCGAGACGGGCGAGGGCGACCTCGTCGTCGGCGGCCAGGAGGAACCCGACGACGTCGACGTCAGCGACGCCCTCGGCGTCGACGGAGATGCGAGCGAGGAGTCGAACGCCGACTGACCCGGATCACTGCGAGTCCGTTCGCGTCTCGTCACCGCCGCTGGTGACCGTCGCCGGCTCGCCGCTGGTGACCGTCGCCGGCTCGCCGCTGGTGACCGTCACCGGTTCACCCCGGGTGACCTCGAACAACGCGACCCACTCGACGCGCGTGCCGCCCTCGCCGTCGGCTCCGGCACCCACGATGCCGTCGACGCCGAACGCGTAGACGCCGCCGGTGAGGTCCTGGGTGATCTGTATCGTCCGCTCGCTTTTCGGTGCCGGGTGCGGGGCGACGCTCAGCGCCCACTCGTAGGACTGACCGGGATCGACGTGGTACCACGGCTCGATGTACGCGTCCGGCGCGACGTGTTCCCAGCCCGATGCGCCCCGGCGCTCGATGCGCCAGGCGTACGGGTTCAGGCCCACTCCCCGTTCGGATCCGTTGTGCAGTTCGAACGTGACCGTTTCGACGGTGTCGTCGCCCGTCGTCGGCTCGAACAGTTCCGTCGACGGCGACAGGACGATTTCGTCGGCCTCGGGGTCGACGTCGTGATAGCAGACCGTCCGGTCGGCGTTCGAGACGAACGACGGACACGGCTCGCCCGCGAACCGCGACGAGCGGCCGCCGTCGGTGGCCGTCCCGTCGTCGGTCGTCGGGGTATCGTCGACCGTCCCGCCGCCGGCCGTCGGCGTGTCGTCGACTGTTCCGTCGTCGGTTCCGGCCGCGTCGCCACGAGCGGTCGGTCGCGAACAGCCGGCGAGCGTCGGAACCGAGAGGGCGAGCGACGCGAGGAGGTGTCGTCGGTGCATATCTGCTCCGACGCCGCCGCCGAGAAAGTGTCTTGAGGTAGGTCAAAGCCGCGTTTAATGGACGCGCCGCGACGCGGGCGGTCGTCGGGACACTACGATTGTGCCTCGTCGATCAGATCGGCACACGCGAATCCGGCCTCGATGGCTCCGTTGAGGCTCCGCTCGGGATACTGAGCCCGCGAGGCCATGCCGGCGTAGTAGACGCCGTCGGCCACGGCGTCGCCGAGGTCGTAGGGCACGACCAGGTCGAGATAGCCCCGTTCGTAGATGGGTGCCGTCCGCGGGTTGCGAGCCGTCCGGACCCAGTTGACCGACTCGGGGTCGAACCGAGGAAAGAGGTCGGCGATGCCGTCCCGCCAGTGGGCCTCGACCTCGTCGTTGCTCATCCCCCACAGTTCCTCGTCGGGGTCCTGCACGTAACTGGCGGTGTAGTAGAGGTGTTCGCCGCCGTAGCGCTCGGGTGGCACGAAGTTGGTGTGCTCGATGAAGACGCCGAATGGCGCGTCGTCTTTGATGTTGAGCCAGTACGTGTCGGTCAGCGATGCGTCCATGCTCCAGACCGAACAGACCGTCCCCTGGAAGTCGACGTCGCAGGGATAGCCGGTCAGCGATTCGAGGACGTTCGGCATGGCCGCGACGACGACGCCGTCGACGTCGTAGGTCGCCGTGCCGTCGTCGGTTCGGATGGTCAGCGATTCGACGGCTTGCTTGCCCGTCCGGGCGTCGGTACTCCCGTCGGTCGCGAGCGTCCCGTCGGTCGCCTCGTGGGACCTCCCGGTCGCGTCGAGGGGCCCCTCGCTCCCGTCGAGACTCGTCACGCGCGCGCCCGTCGTGATGTGCTCGCGGCCGACGGCGTCGACCAGCGCCTCCGTGAGCGTTCCGAACCCGCCGCGGAGATACCCCAGAATCTCGCCTTTCAGGAGGTCGCGCTCGCCGCGGAACTTGATCCGTCCCAGCAGCCACGCGGCGCTGACGTCGCCCTTCCGGGAGCCGAACTTCGCGTCGAGCAGCGGCTCCCAGAACGACTCGTAGACCGATCGCGTGGTGTGTTCACACAGAAACTCCTCGACGGGGACGTCCTCGAAGTCCTCGATGTCGTCGTAGGTGTCGAACTGCGGGATTCCACTCCGGACGTCGACCTCTAGCACGAGCATGCCGAGCCGAAACTTGTCGTAGAGGCTGAGGTGCGGGTAGGCCAGGATCTCCCAGGGTTTGTCCATCGGGTGGACGACGCCGTCGACGTAGTAGGCGTTGGACATGTAGCGCCACTCGAGAGCGTCGCCGAGTCCGAGGCCGTCGATCAGGTCGACGATGGTCTCCTCGGATTTCGAGAGGTGGTGGTAGTACTGCTCGATGGGGTCCCCGCCGGTCTCGTAGGCCGCGGCCAGGCCGCCGAGGTCGTCGCTTGCCTCGAACACCCGAACCTCGTGGCCGCGCTGCTGGAGGCGGTAGGCCGCTGCCAGGCCGGCGTATCCCGCTCCGACGACGCCGATCATGTCCATCGCTTCTCGGAGCCGGGGGTTATGCCTTTCCGTCCGCGGATTCGTCGGGGTCGGCCTTCGGGAGTTCGACGTTGAAGACCGCGCCTCGCGGGTCGTCGGACTGGGTCCGACTGCTTGAGAAACTTCGTTTCTCTCTGTCCTCGACCCAGACGCGGCCGCCGAATCCCTCCGTCAACGACCGGACGAGGTAGAGGCCGATCCCGGTCCCCTCGCTAGAGAGGTCGGAGTTGCCCTTCCCGAAGATCACGTCCTTCCTGGAATCCGGGATGCCGGGCCCGTCGTCGGCGACGGCCACGATCACGCTCTCGTCGGTCTCGGTCACAGACACCTCGACCGTCGGCGTCTCGCGGTCGTTGTGCTGGACGGCGTTGTTCAGGAGGTTGGCGAACACCGACGAGAGCATGCTGCTGGCGCGGACGTACACGTCCGGAATCGAGCCGTCGAGCACGAACGTCGCGTCGGGGTACATCTCCCGGCGTTTTTCGAGTTCGCTCTCGACCACCGGCGCGAGCGCGACCGGTTCGACGGTGTCGGCGACGTCGCCCTCGACGGTCGCTTCGACCAGTTCGCGCGCCGTCTCGGTCAGTTCCACGACGTGCTCGCCGTTTCGGAGGACCTTCTCGATTAGCTCCTGGCCCTCCTCGTCGACGTCGTCGCGGAGCACGTCGAGCCATCCGATGATGACCTGCATGTCGTTGCGGATGTCGTGGCGGACGACGCTGTTGAGCGCCTCGAGTTGCACGTTCTTGTGTCGGAGGTCTTCCTCGCGACGTTTGCGCTCGGTGATGTCGCGGGTGACGGCCATCACGCCGATGATCTCGCCGTCGGCGTCCCGGACCGGTGCGGCCGACACGGTGACCGGGAACTCGGTGCCGTCGCGCCGCGTTCGGATCGATTCGATGCCGTCGATGACGTCGCCGTCGTAGACGTCCGCGAGGTCGTCCATGTACTCCTCGCGGATCGCGTCGGGTACCGCCGGATTTCGCTCGCCCATCACCGCGGCCTCGGACCAGCCGAACATCTCCTCGGCCCCGTCGTTCCAGAGGCGAACCAACCCGTCTCCGTCCTCGACCGTGATCGCCTCCGGCGACGCCTCGATGATGGCGTCGAGTTTCTCGTTGAGTTCGGCCAGTTCGCGCTCGCGGGTCACGCGTTCGGTGACGTCGAAGTGCGCGACCGTCGCGAAGCGATCGCCGTCGTGGGTAAACGACGCGACCCACATCGTGAACCACCGCCGTTCGTCCGGCGAGTGACAGGGATACTCCATCGAGAACGTCTCGCGGTCGCCGTCGAGCACCGCCCGAATGCCGCGAGCGGCTTCCGCGGCGTCCTCGTCGACGGCGGCGTTCGTGACGTCGAAGTAGTTGACGCCGATGGAACTCCGGCTCTCGTCGGCGTCGTTGGCACGCCCGAACTCCCGCCAGGAGCGGTTGGTCCAGCGTATCTCGCCGTCCGCGTCGACGATCGCCATCGAAACCGGCAGACTGTCGGCCGCCGCTGGAACGACCTCGTCGACGTCGATGTCAGTCATTCTCGGCGGATACGGATGCGAGCGGTATAATCCTGTGGCTCGCAACTCGGGGACGAGCGGCGACTACTCGTCGAGCAGTTCCCGCGCGATGATCGTCTGCTGTATCTCGCTGGTTCCCTCGTAGATGGTCGTCACCTTCGCGTCCCGATAGAGCCGTTCGACGGGGAACGCCGTCGTGTAGCCGTACCCGTCGTGGATCTGGACGGCCTCGTTGGTCACCTCGACGGCGGCTTCGCTGGCGACGTACTTCGCGATGCTGGCGGCCGTGCGGACGTCGTCGGCCCCCGCGTCCATCTTCCGGGCGGCCTCGAAGGCCAGTTCGCGACCGGCGCGTATCTTCGCCTCCATGTCGGCGAGTTTGTGCCGGATAGCCTGGAAGTCCGCGATGGGTCGGTCGAACTGTTCGCGCTCGGTCGCGTACGCGACCGCCTCGTCGAGTGCCGACTGCGCCAGTCCGACCGACTGGGCGGCGACGCCGACGCGGCCGCCGTTGAGAATCGACAGCGCGGCCGACAGTCCCCGGCCGACCGGAGTCAGTCGGTTCGCGGCGGGGATTCGCACGTCGTCGAAGGTCAGCGACGTCGTGTCGCTGGCGCGCAACCCGAGTTTGTCCTCCGGGTCGCCGACGTCGAGGCCGTCGGCGTCGGCCGGCACGAGAAACTGCGTCACCGAGTCGGGGTCCTCGCGGTCGGTTTTCGCGAACACGACGA
Organism: Haloarculaceae archaeon; assembly: GCA_042217765.1. Classification (GTDB taxonomy): domain Archaea; phylum Halobacteriota; class Halobacteria; order Halobacteriales; family Haloarculaceae; genus JARUKX01. The sequence continues at coordinate 8,390 of JBDGSB010000039.1, forward strand.
TCACGCCCGCCCGCTTCCCGTTGGTGATCCACTGTTTCTCGCCGTTCACGACGTACGCCTCCGTCTCGCCGTCGGTCCCCTCCACCGGCCGCGCCTCGGTGGTCATCGCGGCCGGATTCGATCCCGCCTGCGGTTCCGAGAGCGCGAACGCGCCCACGGGTCGACCGTCGACCATCTCGGGCAACCACCGCGCTTTCTGGTCGTCGTCGCCGAAGGTCGCGATGCAGGACGTCGCCAGCCAGTGGACGCCCAGCGCGGTCGCCACCGCCAACATCCCGTAGGCGATCTGCTCGCTGACGACCGCGTAGGTCACCCGGTCGGCGTCGTAGCCACCGTACTCGGCCGGAACGGTGAGGCCGGTCATGTCGAGGGCCGCCAGGCCGTCCCAGACGTCCTCGGGGAACCGCTGCTCGCGGTCGGCCTCGCGGGCGACCGGCCGAATCTCCTCGACGGCGAACTCGTGGACCAGGTCCCGGATCGCGGCCTGCTCGTCGGTCAGTTCCATACCCGCCGTCACCCCCGGTAGAGGGCGACGACCTCGTCGGCGCGGGCGTTGAGACCGCCGGCCTGGGCGACGTGGTGACTGCCGCCACCGCCGCCGCCGAACGTGCTCGTCGCCTCCTCGACCACGTCGGCGGCGTCGACGTCGCCGTTTGCGGCGGCCGCCAGGTACTCCGCACCCTCGCCGACCAGCACGACGACGTCGGCGGCGTCGCCGGCGAGTCGCTGGGCCTCCTCGGCGAGTTCGTTGGCGTCGAGGCCGGCGACCTCGCCGACGATCCACTCGCGGCCGTCGCGTTCGACGGACTCTTCGCGGAGGTCGGCGAGTCGCGCCTCGACGGCCCGTTCCGTGAGGTCGTCGACCTCCTCGCGGAGTTCCTCGCGCTCGTCGGTGACCGACTGCACCATCTCGGGCAGGTCGAGCACTCGCGTGTCGAGGTGCCGTGCGGCCTGCCTGGCGGCCAGCGTCTCCCGTGCGCGGCGGTCGATGGCAGTCGGTCCCACCGCGAACTCGACGCGGGTCATCCCCTCGCCGGGGTTCGAGCGATCCAGGACGGTCACCGGACCGATCTCGCGCGTGTTCGAGACGTGCGTCCCGCCGCAGGCGGCCACGTCCCACGTCTCGGCGGTCGTGACCGCCCGTTGCCGGGCGTCATCGCCTGCTGCCCCGGCCACATCGCCCGTCGCCCCGATCGCGTCGCCCGTCGCCCCGGCCGCGTCACCCGGCTTGCCGGTCGAATCGCCCGGCTTGCCGACGGTCACGACGCGAACGGTCTCGTCGCCGGTGACACCCTCTTCTGTCTTGGCGTTGAACGCGATGGTCTCCAATTGCAGGGCCTCCTCGCGGGGGAGGTTCTCCCAGGTGACCGGCCGCGACTCCCAGACGGCGCGGTTGACCAGCCGTTCGAGTTCGATCAGCGTCTCGTCGTCGACGTCGGTCGGCGTCGTGAAGTCGACCCGGACCCGCTCGGCGGCGATGTCGAACCCGCCGTAGCCCAGGTCGTCGAGCAGTCGACGACCGGCCCCGTAGAGGACGTGGCTCGCGGTGTGGGCACGCATGCAGTAGGTGCGAAACGCCTCGTCGACGTGGCCGGCCACGGCGTCGCCGGCCCCGAAGTCGGGTTCGGTCGCGAGCGTGTGGACGACGCCGTCGTCGCCCTTCTGGACGTCCACCACCTCGACGCCGTCGGCCGGCGTCGATGCGTCGCCGGCAGTCACGAGGTGGCCCCTGTCGGCTGGCTGGCCGCCGCCTTCGGGGTAGAAGTACGTCTCTTCGAGGAGTACGTCGGTGCCGTCGACGCGGTCGACGGTCGTCTCGAACGTCGTCACGTACGGGTCCGCTGGCGCGTTGGATTCCATACGCGCTCGCAGGAGGTGCGGCGACAAAAACGTCAGGAAGACTCGGTTAGCGTCACGTCGAGGTACGACTCGAGCGCCGTGACGACGGACCCGCCGACGTTGGCCTGCGTGGCCCGGCCCTGCTCGACGGCGAGGACGTCGTTCTCGTCGACGCCCAGCTCGTCGGCGAGTTCGCCGATCTGCAGGCCCGCCGCCTGGCGCGCCTCGGTTACCCGCTCGCCGTAGTCGCGCACGAGATACGGCAGTTGGTCGTCGTCGTAGTTGGCCCCGTCCTCCCAGTGGGAGGCGTCGCCTTTCTGTGCGTCGTGCATCTTCGCGGCGTTCTGTGCGGTCCGGCGCTTGCGCTCGCGTTCGCGTCGTTCGTCCTCGGGGTCGGTCGTCGACTCCCGGTCGCCGTGCTGGGCGCAGTCGGGACAGACCATCAGCTCCGCACCGGCGACGTTGGCGAGTTGCAACTCCTCGTCGTCGGCCCCGCAGAGTTCGCAACTCTCGCCGGAGCCCCCGCCGCCGCCACCGGTCGAGTATTTAGCCATGCCGGGTGGTACTAGCTACGTGCTATTTGAAACGTCCGCTTTCGTTCGGGGTGGCATCGTCTCGCGTGCCGGGGGACAAACGAAAGCCCTTTAGTAGAAACGAGGGATACCATCGGACGCGGACGAACACCGTGCGTGGGTAGCCAAGCCAGGCCAACGGCGCAGCGTTGAGGGCGCTGTCCCTG
>JBDGSB010000010.1:0-10663 GCA_042217765.1 Haloarculaceae archaeon
CGACCGCCGAGGACCTGCCCGACGCCTCCTTCGCCGGCCAGCAGGAGACGTTCCTGAACGTGACCCGCGAGAACCTGCTCGACCGGGTGCGACGCTGCTGGGCGTCGCTGTTCACCCAGCGGGCAATCTACTACCGCCAGAAACAGGGTTTCGACCACGACGTCGTCAACATCGCCGTGGTCGTCCAGCGGATGGTCGACTCCGAGAAGTCCGGCGTGATGTTCACTAGCCATCCCTCTACCGGCGAGCCGACGATGATCATCGAGGCCGCCTGGGGCCTCGGCGAGGCCGTGGTCGCCGGCGAAGTCTCGCCCGACAACTACGTCGTCGACCGGACGACCGGTGAAATCGACGACGTCACCGTCACCGAGAAGAAGGTGATGCACGTCAAAGACCCCGAAACGGGCGAGACCGTCGAGAAGGACGTCCCCGACGAGAAGCGAACCGAGCGCGTCCTCGACGAGTCCGAACTGACCGCCCTGCGCGATATCGGCGAGCAGGTCGAGGACCACTACGACACGCCCCAGGACGTCGAGTGGGCCATCTACGACGGCGAGGTCTACATGCTGCAGTCCCGACCCATCACGACGATCGACGCGGGGGCCGGCAGGACCGTCGAGAGCGCTGCCGACGGCGGGGCAACCGCGAACACCGGCGGCAACGGCGGGACGGCCGCGAACGCCGGCGACAACGGCGAGGCCAGCGGCGACGACGCCCTCGTACAGGGACTCGGTGCCAGCCCCGGCGTCGCAAGCGGTGCCGTCCGCGTCGTCCGGAAACTCGACCACCTCGACAAGGTCGGCGAGGGCGACATCATCGTCACCGAGATGACGACGCCCGACATGGTGCCCGCGATGAAGCGCGCGGCGGGCATCGTCACCGACGAGGGCGGCATGACCAGCCACGCCGCCATCGTCACCCGCGAACTCGGCGTTCCCGCGGTCGTCGGGGCCGGCGACGCCTCGACGACGCTGGCCGACGACCAGATCGTCACCGTCGACGGCGACAAGGGAACCATCACGGAGGGTCGCCAGCAGTCCACCGAACCCGAGACGGTCGAGGGCAACGGCCAGCCCGTCGCGGCCGCAAAGCCCGCCACCGCCACGGAGGTCAAGGTCAACATCTCGATTCCCGAGGCGGCCTCCCGCGCGGCCGAGACGGGTGCCGACGGCGTCGGCCTGCTCCGGATGGAGCACATGATCCTCTCGACCAACAAGACGCCCGCCCGCTACATCGAAGATCACGGCGAGGACGCCTACGTCGACGAGATCGTCGACGGCATCCGAACCGTCGCCGAGGAGTTCTATCCCCGGCCGGTGCGCGCGCGTACCCTCGACGCGCCCACCGACGAGTTCCGCCAGTTGGAGGGCGGCGACGACGAACCCGTCGAGCACAACCCGATGCTGGGCTATCGCGGCATCCGCCGCAGTCTCGACTCGCCGGAGGTGTTCAAACTCGAACTTCGCGCGTACAGGAAGCTCTACGAGAAGGGCTACGACAACGTCGAGTTGATGCTCCCGCTGGTCAACGACGCCGAGGACGTGCTGCGCGCGAAGGCGCTGATGGAGGAGGTCGGCATCGACCCCGGCAAACGCCCGTGGGGCGTGATGATCGAGACGCCCGCCGCCGCGCTGTCCGCCGAGGAAATCTGCGAGACTGGCGTCCACTTCGTCAGTTTCGGCACGAACGACCTCACCCAGTACACGCTCGCGGTCGACCGCAACAACGAGGCCGTCGCCGACCGCTTCGACGAACTGCACCCCGCCGTACTGGACCTCATCGGCACGGTCATCGACACCTGCCGCGACCACGACGTCGCCACGAGCATCTGCGGGCAGGCCGGCAGCAAGCCCGAGATGGTCACGTTCCTCGTCAACGAGGGCATCACCTCGATTAGCTCCAACGTCGACGCCGTCACCGACGTCCAACAGCAGGTCTCCCGCGTCGAACAGAAACTCCTGCTCGAATCGATTCGGGAGTAACATCGGTTAAGGTGGTGGCTCGATAACCCACGTCCAGATGTCGGACGCGACGCGCACGGTCGGCGAAATCGTCGACGAGATTCCCGTGGGGCGGTTCCATCGGCGGCTCCTGGCCGTGACGGGGATCGTGTGGGGGACGACGGCCATGCAGATCATCATGGTTTCGTTCACGCTACCGGCCCTCACCGAGATCTGGAACCTCACGTCCTTCCAGGCGGGAATTCTGGGGAGCGCGACGCTGTTCGGGATGATCGTCGGCAACTCGCTGGGCGGGTGGTACGCCGACCGCGCGGGGCGAACGACCGCGCTGGCGGCACTGGTGGCGCTGTTTTCGATAAGTACGGGTCTGACCGCGCTGGCGGTCGGGTTCTACTCGGCGGTCCTGTTGCGGCTAGTGACCGGGCTGGGTGTCGGCGGGACCGTGGCGACCACGGCGTCGTACCTGACCGAGCACGTCCCGACCGACCGCCGCGGACGGTATCTCGCCTATCTGGAGCTGTTTTACGCGGTGGGCAACGTGGTGACCGTCCTGCTGGCGGCGGCGGTGTTGCCCGCGGGCGTCACCGACGGCACCGTCTTCGGCGTCGCGGCCTGGCGGGTCTTCTACGCCGTCGCCGCGTCGCCGCTGGTGCTTGCGGTGGTCGTCCACTACCGGCTGGCGGAGTCGCCGTACTACCTGGCGACGGCGGGGGAGATTCGGCGAGCGACCGATCGGCTCCGGGCTATCGCCGCCGCCAACGACGCGGACGTGACCCTTCCCGACGGCGGCGTCGAGACCGAGACGGAGGCGAGCGCGGGCTTTCGACGACTCTTCCAGCGCGACGTCGTCGGGACGACCGCGCTGACGACGGTGCTGTGGTTCGGGCTGAACTTCGGGTACTACGGCCTGTTCATCTGGCTTCCCGACACCGTGCAGGCGGCCGGCTACGTCGGTGGCCTGTACGCGTATCTCTTCGTGGTGACGGTCTTTCAGGTTCTCGGGGTGGCCGCGGCGTCGCTGGCGGTCGACCGGATCGGGCGCAAGACGACGCTGTCGGTGTCGTTCACGCTCGCGGGGCTGTCGACGGCGCTTTTCACCGTCGCCGTCCCCGGCGTCGACCTGGGGTTCGGAATCGGCGGGCGCGTCCCCTTCCTCGCGGGACTGTTCGCGACCGGCTTCTTCGTCTTCGCCGTCTTCGCGGTCATCTTCGCGTACACCACCGAACTGTTCCCCACGGAGGTGCGGAGTACGGGCCTGGGATTCACCGGCGGCGTCGGCAAAATCGCGGCGGTCGTCGGTCCGGTCCTGGTCGGGTGGCTCGTCGGCTTTGGCTACCTCGCGGCGCTCGCGCCGTTCGCGGTCGCGCTCGTGGCCGCGGGCGTGCTCGTGGCGGTGTTCGGCCGGGAGACGATGGGCGCGACGCTCCGGTAGTTCGGCCGGGACCGGAAACTACCCACCGCAGCCCTATCATACGGATTCGTGTCTTCGGTTGCCGGTGGGTCGCCGACCCGTTCGGGCGATCCACCGGCACAGAGCGACCCGAACCCGTCTCAGAGCGGGTCGAGTTCGTCCTCGTCGTCGGTGAGCAACTCCTGTATCTCCCGCTGGCGGCTCGACGCCTGGCGCTCGATGTTGCGCTTGGCGTCGACGGCCCGCTCCTGTAACTCGTCGATGCGGGGGACGTCGGTGGGGTTCGACAGCAACACGACCGCCGACAGCGAGGACGCCGCCTCGCGGGGGTCGTCGCCGGCCAGCACTTCGACGCTGTCGGTCTGGCGTTCGACCCACCGACGCGCCCGTTCGAGCCCCTTCTTCGAGAACTCCCGCTGTGGGCCCGAGACGACGATGAGCGACCGCTCGGCGGATTCGACGTCGGCCGGACAGGTCAGCCGCGACCGGACGGCCTGCTTGACGAGGCCGTTGATCTTCTTCGTCGTCGTCTCGTCGTCGACCGCAGCGTGCTCGCCGTCGGTGAATCGCCCGAGCAATCCCTGTCGGTTTCGCGTCGGCTCTTCGAGCGCGGCCTCGGCGTAGGCGATGCTGCTGACGCCGCCGGTTGCAAGCGTGCGCTTGACGTCGCTGGCGTCCATCGCGGTCTCGGAGACCGTCGAGTCGTCGTACTCGCCGGCCGCAAGCAGGGTGCCGACGCGCGTGACGATCTCGTGGTTCGTCCGTTCGTACCCCGCCGCGAGCGTGTCGCCGTCCTCGCGCCAGGCGTCGTTGTCGAACAGCAGGAGATTGTCGGTCGCCTCCGCGAACGACCGCAACGACCGGGCGGCGTTGAGGGCCGATCGCCCACCTTCGTCGGCACTGGGCAGGATGCCGAGCCCGTACACGGGTTCGTCGTAGATGTCACGGAGGTTCGACGCGAGGACCGGCGCGCCGCCGCTGCCGGTGCCACCGCCGAGGCCGGCGACGATCAGGAACGCGTCGACGTCGTGAATCGGGACCGCGTCGAGTTTCCGCTCGATCTCCCGGTAGTCCCGACGGGCGATGTCCGCACCGACTTCGGGGTCGGCCCCGGCACCGTGGCCCTGCACCCGCTCGTCCGTCTCGCCGATGAGTATCTGGCGGTCCTGGGGAACCTGCTCTAGCTTCCGCAGGTCGATCGTGGCGGAGTTGACCGCCAGTACCGAACGACAGAGCGTGCGATTCGTGTCCGCCTCGTAGGCGAGCAGCCGGTCCGCGATCTTGCTGCCCGCGTTGCCGAAGCCGACGACGGCCAGTTTCATGGCCGCCGTTGAACCCGACCGTGGTTAATTATACGTCGGTTTCCGCCCCCCGTGAGGCGATAAGTCGCCGTTACGGTGTCCCGGTCCGAACCGACCGCCGTGGCCGCCCCGTCGGGAATAAGGCACCGTTACCGGACGGGAATCCGTCGTTACCGGGCGGAATACGCCGTTACTCGACGGGAACGGCGACGCTGGCGATGCTCTCGCCGGCGATGCACGTCGACTCGCGGCGCAGCGAGTACAGGACGCCGTCGCGGTCGACCGTCGGCTCCTGGAGCGTCTCGAAGGTTGCGGGATCGTAGATGACGCCGAGGTGGTCGCCCGCGCGAACCGAATCGCCCACGGTGACGTCGGCGTCGGGTTCGAACAGCCCCGAGTGGCGAACGTCGACGCGCCCGATGTGATTGCGGAGGACGTCGTGCGTCCCGTCGGCGTCGGGCGCGCCGGCAAGCGCATCCAGGTCTCGCAGGACGTTCACCACGCCGTCGACGCCGCACTCGACCGCGTCGTGGGTGATGCGGCGACTGTTGGAGAGTTCGGGCGTGATCGCGGGGATGCCCGCACGCGTGGCGGTGTTGCGGAGCTTCGCGTGGAAGTCCCGCTCGGTCCACTCCGAGTCGTCGTCGTCGTCGATCTCCTCGGCCATGAGCACTTCGATGCCGAAGACGTCGGCCAGTTCCTTCGAGAGGTCGTTGCCGGACATGAAGACGACGTGTTCGAGGGTGTCTGCCATTCCGGTGTGCAGGTCGACGACCGCGTCGGCGTCCGCGACGAACTCCCAGAGGCGGGCCACCATCCGCTCTTGCAGGGTGCCGTCGTCGTTGCCGGGCCAGACCCGGTTCATGTTCGAGTTCATCACGTCCAGTTCCGCGGGGGCCATGTACGACCGGTGGTCGAAGGCGATGGGGTTGGCGACCGGGACCGAGCGGACGGTCCCCGCGAGGTCGGCCTCGCGCAGTCGGTCGTGGAGCCGTCGCAACACCGCGGGCCCGTTGAGTTCGATGCCGTGCTGGGCCGCCTGCAGGTAGACCGTCGGCCCCGCGTCCGCGCCGACGTACTCGTGGACCCGCGTCGTTATCTCCCGTCCCGACGGCAGTCTCGCCAGCGTCACCTCGCGCGTCGTGTGGGCCACCGGAGTGCGCTCCATGTAGCACACACCGACGTACCCGCCTTTGAACCTTTAGGCTCGGCCCCGGTTCGACCGCAACCCTACTGGGACAACGAGCCAAGCAGTTCAATCAGGGTTGCGTTAGTTCAGCCAGAATTGTCGGTGATTTTATACTATCCGCGCCCCCTTCGTTCGGTATGGCGAACTGCCCGACCTGCGGTGAACCGCTCGAGTACGTGGACACGGAACTGATCGACCTGCGCGGCTACGAGGAGACCGTCGAGATGAAAAGCGGCGACGCGAGCGAGGGCCAGGCGGTCGCGACCGTCTGTCCCAGTTGTGACGCCCTCTTGAGCCTGTAGCGACCGATTCGATGGCGACGGCGGCAGGCGCTCGTTCGATCGACGGATGCGACGCGCTCGTCCGTCGTCGATCCGTCGCCAGACACGAAATATATTGCTCACCACGCCCTAGCGGCGGCAATGGCAGGGAGCGATCGGTCCTACGAGGTGGAACTGATCCGCGAGGACGGCAGTTCCGACGTGCTGACGGTCGGTGCCGACGAGACGATTCTAGAGGCGACGGACCCGACCGACGTCGACCTCCGATACGGGTGCCGGGAGGGAAAATGCGTGAGCTGTACCGGGCTGTTGATCGAGGGGGACATCGAGTACGTGACCGAGCCGTCGGCGCTCAACGACCAGCAACGCGCGGACGGGTTCGCACTGTTGTGTATCGGCAAGCCCCGCAGCGACTGTCGCGTCCGCGTCGGCAAGAGCGTCCTGGGGGCCGCCTTCCCCAGTCTGTGGCACGTCGAGGGAGCCGTCACCCAGGACCTCATCGAGCTAGAGCGCGCGAGCGAAGAGATCGACGACGTCGACGAGGCGACCGTGGCCGACGATCACCTCGAATCGATGCAGGGCTCGCTGTCGCACTTCGACAACCTCAAACAGGTCCGCGAGGCGTTCGATCGCGCGCTCGAAACGACGCGAGAGAAGCGCTATCACTGATCGGGACCGACGCGAGTTCGACCGTCTCACCGGCGGCACGGGCATCACCAGCGGTGAGAAGCCGCGTCGCTACCGGGAGGCTTCCGTCGGCACGTCGACGGTCACGGCCGTGTCGCCGAGTTCGAACGACCGGAGTGCCGTCCGGTTCGGCCCGGCGTTCTCGTCGCCGTTTCCGGGCCCGTACACGTCGTCGTAGGTGTCGACGAACTCCCGCAGTTGCCGGGTCGCGAACGCCGCGACCGCGTTGCTGTACAGCCGGAGTGTCCGGTTGATGGCCGTCTGGACGTCGGACTCGAAGACGTCGAGGACGTCCTCGCGGATTCGGGGACGGAGCGCCGCGACGTCCTCGGCGGTCAGGTATTCTTCCCGGGGCGAACAGTACCTGACGGCGGGTCGTGCCGGTGCCGCCCCGGCCGTCTCGATGCGGTAGCGTTCGTCCTTCCACAGCGACGACCCCGTCACCGTCCGGAGTCCGGTGTCGACCTCGTTGACGACCCGACCGAACCGCGTCACGATGAACCGATCGTAGGCGTGGCGGCGTGCCTCGACGATCCAGTCTTTCAGGTGGCGGTCGTGTGCGCGCCGGACGGCCGTCGCAACGTGGCGCGGCGTGGTGGGGTGGACGTCTGGGTCGTCCAGTCGGATGGCGTATTCGGACGTGCTGGACGTCATGCGTCGGTTACGAGCCACCAACGACTGCACCACCAAAGCTCTTGTGCGCCACTCGGTGACACGGGCCGTCATCGGTCGCGTCCGGGCGAGGCCGTCAAATCCGCCAGGAATATGCACGCGGCACCCCCCAGCGAAGACATGCACCTCACGGAATCCACCTGGACGGACGTCGACGCGGTCGACACGGACCTCGCGGCCGTCCCCGTCGGGAGCACCGAACAGCACGGCCCGCACGCACCGCTGGGAACGGACGTGTTGACGGCCGAGACCGTCGCCGAGGCGGGTGCCGACCGCTACGAGGGCGAGGTCGTCGTCACCCCCGCCGTTCCCGTCGGCGTCGCCGAGGAGCACCGCCAGTTCACCGGCACGCTGTGGGTCTCGGAGGACACCTTCCGGTCGTACGTCCGGGAGGTCGTCGGGAGCCTCGCCCACCACGGCTTCGATCGCGTCGTGCTGGTCAACGGCCACGGCGGGAACGTCCCCGCACTCGGCGAGGTCGCGGGCCGGATCGTCCGCCACGACGACGCCTACACGGTCCCGTTCACCTGGTTCGACGAGGTCCTCGATCACCCCTCCGACATGGGCCACGGCGGTCCCGTCGAGACCGCGCTGCTCCGGCACGCCCACCCCGAACTGGTCCACGAGGACCGCACGGACGAGGCCGCCGACGGTGGCAGTTACGGCTGGGGCGACTGGCAGGGCTCGACCAACCTCGCGTTCGACTCCGCGGAGTTCACCGACAGCGGCGTCGTCGGCGACCCCCGCGAGAGCGACGCCGACCGCGGCGAGCAACTGCTCCAAGCGGCGGCCGACGCGCTGGTCGATCTGCTGGCAGCCATCGAAACCCGCGACGTGAGCCGTCCCGACCACAAGTGACTCGCGACGCGACCGTCGCTCGGTGACGTCGCGGCGACACGGGCTGGCCGAACGCCCGGAGCGACGATCGTCGGCGAACGTAGCGGTTATGTGTCGGCTCTCTGTACCGCCAGCACGTCCCATGAATTGTCCTGAACGGTCCTCCGTACAGCAGTCGAACGCTGTCGCGACCCGTCGTCCGAGCCGGGTCGTCGCTCGCGTCCGTCAGCGGGTGGTGGCGGGATGAGTCTCCCCGAGGAGTTCGACGTCGACCTGTCGCGGCGCAAACTCGCGGCCTACGCCGTGGGCGCGCTGATCGTCGCGATCATCGAACTGCCGGCGGTGCAGTCGTTCGGCTATCGCCTCCTCTTCGGGACGCCCAGCGTCGTCCAGTGGGGGCTCGTTTCAGTCGTCGTCGCCGCCGTCGCGTGGTATCGCGATAGCGACGTCCTCCTGCTGGTCGCCGTGGGCGTCTTCGTCGTCCTCGGCCTCGTCGTCGGCCCGGTCGCCAGCGGCGTCTACGCGCACTCGCAGGTCGCCGACAGGATGCAACGCGACGCCACCCAACTCGACACGCTTCCGAACACCTCCCAGCGGAACGTCCGCGTCCTGCCCCGGAGCGTCTCGGACAACTACGCCCAGTCGTCGATGCAGTACCCCCAGTACCGGCTCACGGAGTCGGACATCACCTACCGCAACGGCACCTACACGTGGTCTCACGGGCTCGTCCCGGACAACTTCCTGGTGTCTCTGTTCGGCCACCAGCGGGGCGCGATGTACGTCGACATGACGACCACGCGCAAGTCGGTCTCCCTCGAAGACACTGAGTACAGATACGGTCGCGGACAGCGTTTTTTCGACGCCTACGCCTACCGAAGCGTCCTCCACGCGCCGCTGAAACTGCACGACTGGGAGACGACGTTCAACGCCCAGGCCGACGGCACGTCCTACATCGCCCACTCGACGACGGCCTATCGCTGGCGGTTCAGGGCGTTCCCGCTGCCGCAGTTGTACGCCGTCCCCCACCACGCGTCCGTCGAGGTGATGCGTCCGAACGGCCACATCCGGAGTTTGTCGCCCCAGGAGGCCGCCACCTCGCCACTGCTCCGGGGCCAGAACGTCTACCCGTATCACCTGGCCCGGTTCAAAGTCGAGTCGATGCAGTACGTCCACGGCGTGCTGAACAAGTGGTTCTGGAAGGAGGACGTCCTGGCGGTCGCCGACCTGCCCGAAGCGGGCAACCAGTGGCCGCTGGTCGTTCCGACAGCGGGACGAGAGCCGGAGCTGACGTACTTCGTGGCGACGGAGCCGGCCGGCAGCGGCAACGGCGTCTACGAGGTGTGGACCTTCGACGGACAGACGGGCGCGGCCGGCGTCCAGCGATACAGCGAAGCCCAGATCGGCCCCCAGAAGGCCGTCGACTTCGTCGCGCGCCGGCCACAGGTCAACCGCCTGTCCAACGCCGACGCGGTCGCCCCGGTGCCCATCGTCAGGGACGGGACACTATACTGGCACGTCAAGGTCGTCTCGAAGAGCCGTTCGGGCGTCGTCTACACCGCGTTCGTCAACGCCGAAAGCGGCGACGTGACGGTGCTTGACGGGACGAAACCGATCTACGCGTTCCTCAACGAGTCCGCCGTCGAGAAGCTACGGAACCGAACCGAACGCCGATCGGGAGACACCACGGTCCGCGTCGTCGTCACGAACGCCGACGGCGAAATCGTCGGCACACAAAACGTCACCGTCCCGGACGGCGGCGACGTCCAGATCAGCATCAACGACACCAGCAACGCCACCGCCCGCGCGGGTGGATGAGCGACCGACCGCGCCACGCGACCACCGTCACCGCCAGCGTGCTTTTGCGACTCCGCGGCGTAGTCGACGGCATGTCCCGTCGACGTGACCGGGCCGAAGTCGTCGCCGAAGAACTGGACCGCGTCGCAGCGGAACTGCGCACCGGCGAGGCGACGCTGTACGGCTACCGGATCAAACGCGACCCGAAGCCGGCGTCCGAGCGGGGCGGCGTCGTCTACTCCGGCGGCTTCCTCACCTTCGAGTTCGAGGCCGAGCCGAAAGCCGACGCTTCGACCAGTGCCGACTCCCCGTCCGGATCGGGCGAACGGGATTCGTGAAGTACCTCGGGGACAAGCCCCGAGGCTTCACCGTCTTGAGCGCACGTCCCAAAACGGGCCGTACCGTCGCAGGTGAATTTAATCCCCCCCGACCTTCCCGAGATGGGTCGGCTGGAATTAACACCCGAACACTCGCTGTGTCCGTGAGGGTCGGCGGCTCCACTCCGCCCGACAACTCCCGTCGCACCACGC
>JBDGSB010000073.1:0-10541 GCA_042217765.1 Haloarculaceae archaeon
CGAGAACCCCTCGAACCCCAACTACGCCCGCCGGAACATCATCACGAAGGGCGCGATCATCGAGACCAGCGAGGGCCGGGCCCGCGTGACCTCGCGGCCGGGCCAGGACGGACAGGTCAACGCCGTCCTCGTCGAGTAACGAATCGTTTTCGCCGCAGGCGAGCGCGGCGTCCGGTGGACCGCATTCGTACGAACGGCAGACGCGCGTCTGACCGACACGACGTGGAATCGTTACGATGCCGGTCGTTCACTGCGTGTCGACCAGGCGGTCGGCGATACGCTGTGCGCCGATGGTCGCGGCCAGTTCGGGGTTGTCGGCCGTGATCGCTTCGACCTCGTAGTTCAGTTCCTCGCTGACGCGCTGTTGGAACTCCTCGACGATGCCGGGGATGCACGCCATCCCGCCGGTGAGGACGATGGGGCGATCCAGGGCGTACTGGTAGACCTTCATGTAGTCGTTGGCCAGTTCGGGCAGGAAGGTGTTGGCGAACTCCTCGACGACGTCGTCGAGGTACTCGTCGACGGCGTCCATGACGCTGCGTTCGATGGTGAATTCGTGTGCGCCGCCGCCGGGTTGCTGGATGGTCTGGGTGAACGGTTCGAAGTCCTCGAAGTCGGCGTGGTTTTCCTTGTACTCGCGGGCGGTCTGGGTGTCGATGTTGACCCGGCCCTGGGTCTCCTCCTCGACGTAGCTGGCGATGCGTCGGTCGACCTCGTTGCCGGTGACCGACCCGGTCGTGAACGGGGCGAGCTGTTCGCCGTTCCGGTAGGCCGACGCTTCGAGGTTGGTCGATCCCATGTTGACCGCGAGGAAAATGTCGTTGATGGCTTCGAGCCCGTTCCCCTGGGCGGGGATGGCCCCGCACAGCGACTCGGGATAGCTCTGGACGAGCCGCTGGCCGATGGCGCTGTCCTCGATGACAGCTTCGAGGTTGGCCAGTCCCTGCGGGTTGTCGATGGTCGGGATGGCGTAGACGACGGCGCTGTTTTCGGGAATGTCGTGGGCGTCGATCAGCGCCCGGAAGAACTGCGTCGCGAGTTCGGCGTTGTCCCCGTCCTCGGGCAGCCCCGACCGGAGCATGTACTCGACGCGGTCGGGGTACTCGCTGGCGGCCTCCTCGCCGAACAGCACGTGTTCCTCGCCGGTGATCGGGTCGTCGTAGGTCGCGACGCAGGTGAGCGACCGGATCGTCCGCAGATTGCCCTCCCCATCGGGGAGCGCGACGACGGTCCGGGTGCTGCCGAGTTTCACGCCGATCGGAACGACTGGGCCCTGGTCGGCGGGCTCGGGTTCGGAAGCGGTCGTCTCCTCGCCGTCGGTCTCGACGGTTTCCTCCGTCCCCCCGGCGTCGTCTTCGTCTTCGTCTTCGACGTCGGCGTCAGCGTCAGCGTCGGTTTCATCGGCCACCTCGTCGGCGTCTTCCTCGTCGTCGCTGCCGGTTTCGATGGTCTCTTCGGTGCCCTGAGCCGCCACTTCCACGTCGTCCGCGCCGGATTCGTCGTCGGCGTCCGTGTCGGTCGCGCTACTCATACGCGGGCGACTTCACGTGCCCCCGGTATATAAGCCCCGGAAAGTGTAAAACGAAAAGGACGTCAGATCATAGACAGGAGCTTCGCGACGTAGACGAGACTGAGCAGGTGGTCGTCCATCTCCAGGTCGGTTCGGTCGTCGCCGCGTTCGTCGAGGCCGAGCAGATACTCCGAAAGGTCGGACTCGACGTCTTCGGTGATCCAGCCGACGGACTCGTAGTAATCGAGGGCCTCGGTCGCGCCGCGGAATCCGGCATTCTCCTGCAGAAATTCGAGCCACTCGAACAGCAGGTACTCGGCGGCTTGGGTCTCGGGGAGTGACGTGAGATACGGCTTCGACACGTCGTCGCCGAGGCTGCTCTCGAGGGGCAGGAGTTCGCGGTAGAGATGCGCGCGGAACGCGTCGTCGCGTTCGGAGCGATTCTCCGAGCCGAGGTCGAGATTCGGGTCCGGGGGCGACGGATCGGCACCGCCGGAGCCACCGACCTCGCCGCCGCCTCGGGTATCCGACGGCCCGTCGGACTTGCGGGCCATCTCCCGCAGTTCGTTCAGGTCGTAATCCTTTGGATTGATAGTCATATCCGGTTGTCGTAGTGTTGTCCCTGCTATGTGTTAAACCTTACACTCGGTCAGACGGTCGTCTGACGCCCCGTCGAGGCCGATTTCGAGCCGGGGAGCGTGTAATCGACGAGGGAGAGGTGTCGCGGCCGATTTCAGGTTTTGATAGCCGTACGCGTATTTTTATTAGTGCGGGACGACGACTCCCGTTCGACGCCGCGATGAGGGGTGACTCCGCTGCCGGACCGGCCAGAATCTGCGTCACGAACGCCAAAGGCGGGACCGGAAAGACGACCGTCGCGATCAACGTCGCAGGAGCACTGAACGAACTCGGCCGCGACGTCCTGTTCGTCGACCTCGACCCGCAGGGCAACGCGACGGAGGGACTCGGCCTGTACGACGTCTACGACCGCGAGCCGCCGACGCTGTTCACCGTGTTGACCGACCACCGGCGCCGCGACGCGCTCGCCGACCTGATCGTCGAACACGAGGAGATGGACGTGGTTCCGAGCAACATCGACCTCCTGCAGGCCGAACACGAGTTGACCATCGCCGACCTCGTCGCGCGGGCCCAGCGCCGCGACGACGTCCCGGTCGATCCGGACGCGCTCGCATCACTGGCACACAACGTCACGCCGCAGTCGACGGCCGGGCCGAACGCGCTCGGCGTCCTCGACGAAGCGCTGGCGATCGTCGAGGACGACTACGACTACGTCGTCGTCGATTCGCCCCCTTTCTACGGCAAACTCACCGACACCGGGATCTACGCCACCCGCAACATCCTAGTGCCGGCGCTGACCGAAGCGACCTCCGAACGGGCGATCGAACTGCTCGTCGACCAGATGGCGGCCCTGGAAGGACAGACTGGGATCACGGTCTCGACGGTCGGTATCGTCGCCAACCGCGTTGAGAAGACCAACGAGGACCGGACGATGATCGAGTGGTTAGAGACGGTGTTCGACGGCTATCCCGTCTGGGAGGTTCGCAAACGCGTCGCCCTCCAGCGGGCGTTTTCGGCCGGCACGTCTATCTTCCAGTACGACCAAGCAGTCGACATGACAGAGGTCTTTCTGGACGTCGCCGCCGACCTCGACGAGCAATTCGGCGTTACCGAGGTGAAAGCATGAGCGAGGACGACCAACGAATGCAACGGGCGGCCCGCATCCGACAGATGCGTGAAGGGCCGGACGACGGCGACGACGAATCGACCGAACAGGAACCTCCCGGAGACGAGGCGACGGCACAAGAGATGGCCGACGAGGCGGTCGCTGAAACCGACGGTACAGGACCGGGAGAGGCGGTGGCCGACGACGTCGACGCAACGACGGATTCCGCGCTCGCCGACGCCAGTGTCGAGGAACCCGAATCCGAGACTAAATCTGAATCCAAACCCGAACCCAAATCCGAGACCGACGACGCGGCGGAATCCCCCGACGCAGGCCGAGCGAACGCCGCCTCCGAGCCGGACGCCGCCTCCGAGCCGGACGCCGCCTCTGGGTCGGATGCTGCCTCTGGGTCGGACGCGGACGTCGAAGACGGTCTCGACGAGCGCGAGGAACCGTCGGCCGACGCGCCCGCGGGAGTCGGCGCCGGGACCGAGCGGACGTCACAGACCGAAACGCGCGTGTTAGAGTTCACGCTCGGCAACGAGCAGTACTGCCTCGACATCCGGTACATCGAGGAGATCGTCAAACGCGAGACCGTAACCCGGGTTCCGAACACGCCCGACTTCGTGGAGGGTGTGGTCGACCTCCGGGGACAGATCACGACCATCCTCGACCCCAAAGCGGTCATCGGCATCGACGAGTCGGGTGCCGAGTCGCTCATCGTCGTCTTCGACGCCGAGGAGTTCGACGAACAGGGCAACATCGGCTGGCTCGTCGACGACGTCGAGCAGGTCACGCCCGTCCGCAAAGCGGAGATCAACGACTCGCCGATGGGCGAGGAGTACATCAACGGGATCATCGACCACGAAGACGACGAGGAGTTCGTCATCTGGACGACGCCCGACCTCGCGCTCGAGGACGCGTCCTCGTAGTCCGCGCCGGGGAACGACCGCACGCCGTCTCTATCGTATCCGTAACGCTGGCCCTACGACACCTCGTTTTCGACGCTCTCGCGGACGTACTCGACGGCTCGTTCGACGGCCCCGACCGACGAGAGGTAGCCCGCGCCCACGCCGGTTTTGAGCGCCTTCGCGGCCGAACCAGTGAGAACCGAGGGGCCGACCTGGGCGACCGCACCGTCGCCGACGGTGACGACCCAGGCGGTCCGGTCGTCGGCGTAGCGGTCGAGGCGCGGTTCGAAGTCGTCGAACGAGCCGTCGAGACGATGCTCGACGAGGCGCGCGACGTTCCGCGCTGCGACCCTGGCCTGGGCGGTGGCCGTCCGGGCGCTGGCCGGGACGACCGTCCCGGAATCGTCGACGACCCGCGCGGCGTCGCCGAGTACGAACGTCGAGTCGGTGTGGCGGAGCGTACTCCGCACCTGGGGTCGCTCGGGAGCGACGTCGTCGATCCCCCGGATGCCGCCAGTCCAGACCAGCAGGTCGTACTCGATGGCCGTGCCGTCATCGAGGTGCAACGCCGACGCGTCGGCCGTCTCGACGACGGTCGAGGTGTGAATCGAGACGCCGCGTTCGGCAAGTTCGGCGGCCACCGCTTCCCGGAAGGCGGCGTCGAATCCGGGCGCGACGGACGGGCGCTGTTCGATCAGGAGAACCTCCGTGTCGACGCCGCGCTCGCGGGCCAGCGCCGCCAGTTCGCCGGCGATCTGGATGCCGGACAGTCCCGCGCCGCCGACGACGACGCGCCCGCCGTCGGGGAACCGCTCGCGCATGCGGCGGGCGTCTTCGACGCGTTTCAGCGGGATCGCGTGCTCGCGCACGCCGTCGAGGCCGCCGTAGTTCGTCGCCGCACCGAGACAGACGCCAGCGACGTCGTACGCCAGCGTCCCGCCGTCGGCCAGCGTCGCCACGCCGCCTTCCGGATCGAGGTCGACGACGCGGTCGGTGACGAGGGTGGCTCGGTCGAGCAGGTCCAACAGCGACAGGGTGATCTCCTCGGCGACGGCGGGTCGGCGGACGACGCGATGCACGAGGTGCTGGAGGAGGTGCGTGTCCCGTTCGTCGACTACCAGCAGGTCCGCGGAGTCGGGCAGGGACCGTTCGAGACGACGGGCGAGCGTCAGGCCGGCGTAACCGGCACCGAAGACGGCGACGCGCATACTCTCCGTTGGGACGGGAGCGGCAAAATCCTCCCGGAGACGGAAACGGAGACGACAGCGGGCGGCCCGTCGCCGCCGGTCGCCGTCGGCCGCGCAGTCTCGAACCCGCACTCAGAACAGCGCTTGCTCGGCGTCCAGAACTCGTGCCGGACCGCCGACCGCCCAGGTTCGCGTCTCGACGCCACAGTCGGCGACGGCCGCCTCGACGGTGTCGACGTGTGGCTCGCGCGTGTTGACGTAGACGCTCGCACCGGTGTCGACCGAGAAGTACGCCGGCACGTCTTCCTCGGTGCGGAGTCGACGAACGGCGTCGAACACCTTCAGGGTCGCGGGCCGCCAGTAGACCCACCCGGCGGGGCCGGTCATGGTCGTCGCCGCCAGCGACAGCGAGTCGTGTTCGGCGCGTTCGAACGCGCGGTGGAAGTCTGCCGACCGGAGCGCGTCGCGCATCTCGGCGATCTGTTCGTGGATGTGCGCCAGTCGCCCCTCGAAGAGGTGGCTCTGGGCGGCCTCGGCGTGAGCCTCCTCGGTCTCCTTGTAGGACGGGACGAGCGCGCCGACGATCCGGAGTTCGTCGTCGAGGGCGGACTCGATGCGCTTCGAGCGACAGTCCTCGTCGTTCAGGCCCGCATAGAGGTGGCTGAAGCCGCCGGTGACCGCGCGGGCGGCCGACGAGGACCCGCGGCGGGCGATGGTCGAGATATCGGGCCGCGTCAAATCCAGGTCGGCCGCCTCCGCCAGCGCCATCGCGGCCGCCGCGAACCCCGACGACGACGATCCGAAGCCCACGTTCGTCGGGAAGGAGTTCTCGCTCGCGAAGCGGACGCGATGATCGAACCCCGCGAGGTCGCGGACGTGGTCAACGACCTGGGCGATCCGTTCGGCACCGCGCCCCTCGACGCGGTCGCCGTCGACGACGTACTCGTCGGTAGCGCGGTCGGAATCGAACTCGACGGTCGTCCTGGTGTGGCTCGGCGCGGTGCAGACGGAGATGGAGTCGTGATACGGCAGGCGCAACTGCTCGTCGCGCATTCCGTGGTACTTCACCAGCCCCTGGATAGGGTGGGCCTTCGCGGTCGCTTTCATATCTGAGCCTCAGAGCGTCACCACTTGCGCGTTTCGGATGTGGTCCGACGACCGGGCATCGAACGATCGCACGCCTGGCGGCGGGCCGAACCCACGCCCGGCGACCGCTCACCCGAGGATGTCGGCGATGCGCTGCGGTTCGCCCGACAACGTCGGTTCCTCCTCGATGAGTTTCATGACCTCGTGATCGGTCACCTGCGGATAGGCCTTGCCGGTGGCCTCCTCGATGAGCGACTTCTCCATGCGAAAATCCGTCCCCTGATAGACCACGTCGACGCCGTGCTCGTCGAAAGAAAGAACCGTCATACCAGGGATTTCACGGTCAGCGTACAAAAACGCACGGAAGCGACGGCCCTGGCGGGGAGTCGATCGGCTCCGAAATTCCCGATCGTGGTTCGATCGACTGCCGAACACCGACCGAAAGCCACGCGTCAGACGCTCGCAAGACGTCCCTAGAGGCTTTAAGACGGCGGAAAACGCATAACTGGGCGTGCAGCTCCGTTCGGACCCGCTCGACGAACTCGCGATTCCCGACGACACGACCGTCGAGGAGCACGATCTAGTGACCGACGGCGACGTCGTCGTGGGTGGACAAAGCGCCGTCGAGTTCGGCGTTCGAGGTCGCAACGTCATCGCGGGCGAACGGACGCGTTTCGGCGGCCACATCGAAGCCGAGGGCGACTGCCGGCTCGACATGTGGAGTGCCGTCCACGGCAACGTCCTCGTCGGCGAGGACGCCTACCTCGGCGAGCGCGTCCACGTCGACGGCGAACTGAAGGTCGCGGGCGACCTCGACGTCGGCGACGACGTGGAAATCGAGGAGGGTTTCGAGGCCAACGGCTGGGTCGTCATCCGCAATCCGATGCCCACCATCGTCTTTTTGTTCATCTACCTGTCGCAGTTGCTCCGCATCGGCGAGGAGGAGGCCGCCGAGGAGATGGTCTCGGAACTGCTCGGTGCCGATGGTGACGAGGACCCACTGTTGATTCCGCGGGGGAGCCGCGTCAACGACGACGCCTGGCGCGTCTCGACCCCGGCGACGGTCGGCGACGACTGCCGTATTCACGGCAACCTCCGTGCCGAATCGGTCGAGGTGGGCCGCGACGACGTGATCTTCGGCAGCCTCCGCGCGAAAGCCGACGTCGCCGTCGGCAAGGGCACCGAGATCAAAGGCGACGTGACCACCCGCAACGGGACGGTCCGGATCGGCCCCGGCACGCACGTCTGGGGCGATATTGCTGGCCAGGACGTCGAACTACACGAGAACGCCACCGTCGAGGGGACGATTCGCGCTCGCGGCGAGATGACCATGCACACCGAAGAGGTCATCGACCGCGACGACGAGACCGCCGAGGCGATGGCCGAAATGGCCGAGCAACTCGACGAAAGCGAAGATCCGACGTCGGCCGACGACGCGGGTTCGACGACGTCGGCGGACGACGCAAAAGACCCGAACGAGGCCACCGACGCGGCAGGGTCGACCGACTAGTCGACCTACGGGAACCGAAACCCCCTTTTCGCACACTCCGGTACGTGTGGTATGCTCTCTATCGCGCTGGCGGGCAAGCCCAACGCGGGGAAGTCTACCTTCTACAAGGCGGCGACGATGGCGGACGTGGACGTGGGCAACTACCCGTTCACGACCATCGACGCCAACCGGGGGGTGAGCCACGTCCGGACGGAGTGTCCCTGTCTCGACAGGGACGAACGGTGTGGCGACGAGAACTGCCACGACGGCAAGCGATACGTTCCCGTGGAGTTGCTCGACGTCGCGGGACTGGTCCCCGGCGCACACGAGGGGCGGGGACTGGGCAATCAGTTCCTCGACGAACTCACCAACGCCGACGTCGTCCTGAACGTCGTCGACGCCTCCGGCGGGACCGACGCCGAGGGCGAACCGGTCGAAGTCGGCACCCACGACCCCGTCGATGACGTGGGATTCGTCGAGGAGGAACTCGATCTGTGGCTGGCGAGTATCGTCGACCGCAACTGGGAGACCGTCGAGCGCCAGTCGCGCTCGCCCGACTTCGACATCGACGACGCGCTGACGGAGTTGCTGACGGGCGTGGGCGCGACGGAGGCCGACGTGCTGGCGACGCTTCGCGAACTAGCGTATCCCGACGACCCCCGGGCGTGGAGCGACGACCAGCGCGAAGCGCTCGCGCGCGACGTCCGCCGCCGGACCAAACCCATCGTCGTCGTGGCGAACAAAGCCGACGTGGCCCCCGAGGAGAACGTGCGGCGACTGCGGGAGGCCGCCGACGTCGTCGTTGCAGCCACCGCCGACGGCGAACTCGCCCTCCGGCAGGCGGCGACCGCGGGCGTCGTCGACTACGACCCCGGCGATGGCGACTTCGAGGTAGTCGGCGAGGTCACCGACGACCAGCGGGCGGGCCTGCAACGGATACGGGAAGTGATGGAGCGGTGGGGCGACACGGGCGTCCAGCGGGCGCTCGACGCCGCGGTGTACGACCTGCTCGACTACGTCACGGTGTATCCGGTCCAGAACGAAAACAGTTGGACCGACGGCCAGGGCAACGTGCTTCCCGACGCGTTCCTCCTGCCGCGCGGGTCCACGCCGCGGGATCTGGCCTACGCGGTCCACAGCGACATCGGCGACGGGTACCTCCACGCCGTCGACGGCCACGACGGGATGCGCGTCAGCGACGACGAACGACTGCAGGAAGGGGACGTCCTCAAGATCGTCTCGACTGCAAGCTAATATATATCACGTCGACGTACGACGGGCCCGAGGGAGAGCGTGCGCACCTGTCGAAACTGCGGGTACGAGTGGCGATACGCCAGACCGCTCGGTCAGCAGTGCCCGAAGTGTGGACTGCCGGGCCCCCACGGCAACACCAGCCGATCGATCCCGGCGATGGAAATCGACGTGACGACGCCGTTCGGACACGCGGATGTGGACGAGCGTGATCTGTCGTCGTTCGACGACCGCGGGGCCGACCGGTTGTTCGTCGTGGCCTACGACGGGTCGCCGCTGAGTCGCACGGCCCTGGAGCGTGCGGACGAACTCGCCGACGGCAACTACGACGTGGTCGTACTGACCGCGGTGCCATTCGGAAATACGCCGTACGCCCGCGCGAAAGGCTGGCTCGACGGCGAGGAAGCGTTCGTCGTCGACGCCGTCGTCGATCGGCTCTCGCGGGACCTCCGGCGGGCCGCCGTCGACGTGAACGTGGACTTCCTGCTCGTGCCGCTCGACCGCTGGGCACCCACCGGCGTCATCGCACACGCCCTCCGGAAGGCCATCGACGAGATCGGACCCGAAGTCGTGTTCGTCGGGTCGAGGAACGCGGGACGGAAGACGACGTCACTAGACAGCGTCGCCGGGGGACTCGTCGCGGGCCAGTACGACGTGTACATCGCGCGCGGGTGACTGCCACGTCGTGGGGGACAGCCAGCGGTCCCGGTCGACCGCCCGCATCGGCCGGGCCGATCGCACGGCGTCACGAGAACGGCCGGAAACCCGCCGCGATCACCAGCACGGCCAGAAAGAGGTAGGACCCGCGAATCAGCAGTGCAGTCGCCAGTTCGGGATCGGCCCGTCGTGCGATCGCCGCGACGACGCCGAAAACGACGGGCGCGAACACGGCACTGCGTGGCATCGCGGGAAGGCCGACCGCGAGCGCGACGACGGCGACCATCCCGGTCACCATCAGCGCGTACGCGACGCGGTAGGCCTCCCGCGGGCCGACGGCGACGGCGACGGTACGCTTGTCGATGCTGCGGTCGTAGTCGTAGTCGGTGGCGTCGTCGATGACCTTGATCCCCGAGAGCACGACGAGGAAGACGACCGCCAGCGCGACGGCGAGCGTCGAGAACCGCCCGGCGTGGACGTAGTACCCACCGACCAGCGCCAGCGCGATACCAAGCGGGTAGCCGGCCGTGGCGGTGACCGGATTCGTGTCGAGTTGGGGCGCGTGCAGGTAGCCGATCGTCCAGCCCGGGAGCGTCAGCGCCGCCGCGACGGGACCGGCGAGGACGCCCAGCGCCAGCAGCGCGGCGACGAAGACGACGCCCGCACCCGCGAGAGCCAGCCGACAGCCGCGGGCGGTCAGCGGGTGATCGTCGTCCTCCCCGCGCACGTAGAAGTCGACGTAGCCGTCCTTGACGTGGGCGGTGTA
>JBDGSB010000097.1:0-10493 GCA_042217765.1 Haloarculaceae archaeon
GTCGTCGTCGCCCGTCCGACTAGAGTCGGTCGTCGTCGCCCGTCCGAAAGCCGAGGCGAGTCGCGAAGGATCGGCTGGCCATCTGTGGAGGTGTGTCATTGACACTCATTGCTCAAATCGGCTGTCTCAGGCCATCTGCGTAAAGATAACGATTAATGACCGTCGTTATAGTGAAAACTCTTTAGTCGGCGGCAACCCGAACTTCGAAGTACGGCACCCGAACGGGGCCGAGGATTTACCATGACAGAGACAGAACTCATCTGGCGGATTGCGGGCGGTTCCGGCGACGGAATCGACTCGACCAGCCAGAACTTCGCGAAGGCCCTGATGCGCGCGGGACTTCACGTCTTCACTCACCGTCACTACCCCTCGCGCATCCGCGGTGGGCACACCTTCGTCGAGGTACGCGCGAGCGATCGCAACGTCCGTTCGCGCGGCGACGGCTACAACTTCCTGCTGGCGCTGGGCGACAGTTTCGCTCGCAATCCCGACGAGGACGCGTATTACGGCAACGAAGAGATCAAACCGCTCTCGGAGAACCTCGACGACCTCCGGGAAGGGGGAATCGTCGTCTACGACGAGGGGCTGATCGACGAGGAGGAAGCGGCCGAGTTAGACCTCGAAGCACGCGCCGAGGAGAACGGCTGGCACCTCTACCCGATGAACCTCCGGGAGATGGCCCGCGAGCACGGCCGCGAGGTCATGCGAAACACCGCCGGCGTCGGCGTGACCGCGGCGCTTGTCGACCTGGACATCTCCTACTTCGAGACCCTCATCGAGTCCAACATGTCCGGCGACATCGCCGAGGCAAACCTCACCGTGCTGGACGACGCCTACGAGGCGGCCGCCGACCTGGAGTTCACCCACGACTGGAGCGCCCCGACCGGCGAGCACGACGCCGAGCAGGCGCTGCTGTCCGGGTCGAACGCCATCGCCTACGCGGCCTTAGACGAGGGCTGTCGGTTCATCTCCGGGTACCCCATGACGCCCTGGACCGACGTGTTCACCATCATGTCCCAGAACCTGCCGAACTTCGGCGGCGTCGCCGAGCAGGTCGAAGACGAGATCGCGGCGGCGTCGCTGGCCATCGGGGCCTCCCACGCCGGCGTGAAGGCGATGTCCGGGTCCTCGGGCGGGGGATTCTCGCTGATGTCCGAACCCCTCGGGCTGGCGGAGATGACCGAGACGCCGGTCGTGCTCGTCGAGGCGATGCGGGCCGGCCCGTCGACGGGGATGCCGACCAAGCCCGAGCAGGCCGACCTCGAACACGTCCTGTACACTAGCCAGGGCGACTCCTGTCGGGTCGTGTTCGCGCCCGGCAACATTCGGGAGTGCTACGACCAGACGCGCCAGGCGTTCCGGATCGCCTACGAGTACCACCTGCCCGCAATCGTCGTCTACGACCAGAAACTCCAGGGCGAACTCCGCAACGTCGACGCCGACTTCTTCGACCGGGAGCCGAACCCGGACCCGGGCAACGTCCTGCGCGAGGACGAACTCGCGAAGGCGGCCCACCACCACTCCGGGAAGTTCGAGCGCTACCAGCGCGAGACCGATACGGGGTCGAGTCCCCGCTCGCTGCCCGGCCAGAAGGGTGGGCGCTTCCTCGCGTCGGGCAACGAACACTACCCGGCCGGACACCTCTGTGAGGACCCGGAAATCCGCGTGGACATGATGGACCGCCGCCTGCAAAAGCTCGACAGCGTTCGCGAGGAACTCGACGACCGCGAGGGGACCCACCAGACCTACCACGGCCCCGAGACGGCCGAGTACGGCATCGTCACGTGGGGCAGCCAGCAGGACACGGTCTTCGAGGCCGTCGACCGGCTGAACGACCAGGGTCATTCGGTGAAGGCGCTGGGCGTCAGCGACCTGTTGCCGTACCCCGCCGAGGAGGTGACGGCGTTCCTCGAATCCGTCGAGGAGTGTCTGGTCGTCGAGATGAACGCGACCGGGCAGTTCCGCGGGCTGACCCAGAAGGAACTCGGCCGCTTCGGTCCGAAGCTATCCAGCCTGCTGAAGTACAACGGCAACCCATTCGAACCGGGCGAGATCGTCGACGGATTCGAGACCAGCATCGACGGCGGGGACCTCCCGCGTGCGAACATGAAGTACGTACCAGCGGCAGGTGACTGACAATGAGCGTATTCAGCGCGATCGACTCCGACGACGAGATAGAAACCGACGACTTCACACCGGGCGTGGAGCCCCAGCCGACGTGGTGTCCGGGCTGTGGCGACTTCGGCGTGCTCAAGGCGCTCAAGCAGGCGATGCCCGAGGTGGGCCGTACGCCCGAGGAGACGCTGCTCGTGACCGGCATCGGCTGTTCGGGCAAACTCTCGAGTTACTTCGAGAGCTACGGTTTTCACTCGATTCACGGGCGGACGCTGCCGGTCGCCCGCGCCGCCAAACTCGCCAACCCCGGCCTTGAGGTCATCGCCGCGGGCGGCGACGGCGACGGCTACGGCATCGGCGGCAACCACTTCCTACACACCGCCCGCGAGAACCACGACCTCACCTACATCGTCTTCAACAACGAAATCTTCGGGCTGACGAAGGGCCAGACCTCGCCCACTAGCCCGAAGGGTCACAAGTCGAAGACGCAACCGCACGGCTCCGCGAAGGACCCCATCCGGCCGCTCAGCCTCGCGCTGTCGGCCGGCGCGTCCTACGTCGCCCGGACCGCGGCGGTCAACCCCAACCAGGCCAAAGAGATCCTGATCGAGGCCATCGAACACGACGGCTTCGCGCACGTCGACTTTCTGACCCAGTGTCCCACCTGGAACAAGGACGCCAAACACTACGTCCCCTACACCGACGTCCAGGACTCTGACGACTACGACTTCGACGTAACCGACCGCCAGGAGGCGGGCAAGATGATGTACGAGGTCGAATCCAAACTCTACGAGGGCGAGGTGTTGACCGGTCGGTTCTACCGCGACAGCGAGCGCCCCTCCTACGGCCAGGAGAAACGGGCGATCGGCGAGATGCCCGAGACGCCTGCCGTCGAGCGGTACTTCGACGAGGACGCCGAGTTCCAGCGAACCTACGACGAACTCATCGACGTCCACAAGTGAGTGACCGGTCCCGAAACCTCGCTTTGTGATTCGGAAGGTATTTTTTCTCGGACGGCAAAACAGTGGGTATGAGCGTCGAGTCGACGGAGGATCGCATCCTTTCCGTGCTGGAGGAGGACGCCCAGGCCTCCTACGCCGAGATCGCCGAGCGGGCCGGCGTCTCGAAACCTACCGTTCGCAAGTACGTCCGCAAACTCGAAGACGAGGGCGTCATCGTCGGTTACTCCGCCGACGTCGACCCCAAGAAACTCTCGAACCAGACCATCGCGCTGGTCGGCATCGAAGTCGACAGCGACGGCTACGTCGAGGCGACCCGCGAACTGAAGGAGATCCCCGAAATCGAAGCGCTGTACACCTCTAGCGGCGACCACATGCTGATGGCCGAGGTACGGGCCGCCGACAGCGACGCCGTCGGCGACGTCATCAACGAGACCATCCTGCACGTCGACGGCGTCGCCGCCGCCCACCCGTCGTTCCTGCAAGAGCGACTGAAGTGACCGCTGGCGGTCGTGGGGATTCCGTCGCGGTCTCTCTGCTGGTCGTCGCGTATCTCTCTGCTGGTCGTCGCGTATCTCTCTGCTGTTGCCGGTCGCTTCTAGAACAGGTGCTCGTCGAGGCGTTCGGGGCCGCCGCCGACGCGCCAGACGTCCGTCTCGACGCCGAGTGTTTCGATGCGGTCGGCCACGCGGTCGGCGTACGCGGCGGTGGTGTTGAGGTAGGCGGTCGCGCCGGTGTCCGTCGAGAAGTACACCGGGACGCCGTCCTCGCGGAGTCGTCGCGCGGTCCGTAACAGTTCGAGCGTTTCGGGTTGCCAGTATACCCAGCCGTCCGCGCCGGTCATCGTCACCGCGAGCAGGCTCAACGAGTCCCGTTCGGCCAGTTCGAACGTGCGGTGGAAATCGCCGTCGCGGACGGCGTCGCGGAACGCGGCCACCGTCTCCTGGACGTGCGCGAGTCGCGACTCGAAGAGGTGTGACTGCGGCGTCGTCCGGTGGGCGCGCTCGGTGTGCTTGTACGACGGGACGTGACCGACGACGATTCGGAGGTCCGCGTCGAACGCGTCGGGAATCCGCTCGGCGACGCAGTCGTCGTCGGCCGTGCTCGTCCGAAGATGTGCGAACCGGCCGGCGACGCTGCGGGCGGCGGAGGTCGCCCCACGGCGGGCCAGTGCGGACAGTTCGGGCGTCGGGAGGTCCAGTCCCGCGGCGTCGCTGGCCGCCAGCGCCAGCGCGGCGTAGGCCGACGCCGACGCGCCCAGGCCGACGTTGGAGGGGAACGTGTTCTCCGAGACGACGCGCGCGCCCCCGTCGACGGCGGCCCGTTCGCGAATCAGATTCAGCACCGTCCGCACGCGGGCGGCACCCTCGTCGTCGATGGGTTCGCCGTCGACGAGACAGGTGTCCTCGTCGTAGCCGAACGCGACGGTGGTCGTCGTCGCGGAAGGGGCCGTACACAGCGAGATGGAGTCGTGGTAGGGCACGTTCCGCTCGGGATCCCGGAGGCCGTGGTACTTCAGCAGACCCTGGATCGGGTGCGCGCGCGCGGTGGCCTTCATACACTACGTACTGGTGGTGTCGACGACCTTGTAGCTTATATTCCCGTCGCGGAGCCGGTCGGTGTGGGCGGACAGCCGGTCGACCGTCGTCAGCAACACGACGTCGAGCCCTTTCTGTGCGGCCTCCCGGATGGCGGCGTTCGTCCCGAAGCGGACGTCCGGGTCGCGGTCGAGCGACCGGGCGACGGCCAGCGCCTCGGTGCCCGCCGTCGCCAGCAGTTCCCCGTCGTCGACGTGGGCGGCCACGGTCGCCTCGTCGACGGCGTGGCTGCCGCCGTCCTGTACCCGCGGCACCGACACGACGGTCACCTCGCCGGGCTGGTGGTCTAGCAGGCCCTCGAAGTCGGTCACGCCGACGTCCTCGCCCTCGGCGGCGGCGGTGACGGCGACGGCGGTGGCGCTGCCCGCGTCGCCGGGCGTTGCACGCAGGACGCCGTCGCGCATCGACAGCGAGACGGGTCGACCTTCCTCGACGTCGGCGGCCGCCAGCGCCGTCTCGATTTCGACCTGGCCGACGACCTCCCGGGAGACGTACTCGACGAACCCCTGCAGGTCGTCGGTCTGAGAGATGAGCCAGTCGACGCCCTCGCGAGTGATCTCGTAGCGGCCACGGCCACGCTTGGCGACGTGGCCGTTGCCGACCAGTTCCTGGAGGTAGTCGCTGACCGCCTGCGGCGAGACGCCGATGACGTCGGCGATCTCCTGCTGGTTGACCGCGGGCTGGCGTTCGGCGATCTCGACCAGAATCTGATAGCGCGTGGCGTGCCGTTTGCTCCGGAGGACGCTCAACTCCCGGCTCCCGGCGGCGTTCCGTGACATCCGTCTATCCGCCCTTCTGACTCGTTGTGCAAGTATCTTTGTACTCGATGCCGACTCAGATCTACTTCAGTTGATTTCTAGCAAGTAAAATTGTTATAGTACAAGCAAAATTGTTTTATGGGCCAGACACGTCGGTACCGGTGATGTCACGAGTGGCGTTACCGCACGATGCGAAGGCAGGACCGACCAAACCGGAGGTCCGAGCCGTGCTACTGGGAAAACTCGACCTGGGGCCGTCCGACCACTTCGCGGAGGTCGGCTCCTGCACGGGTGCGGTCACGATCGAGGCCGCGCGTCGGGCCGGGAGCGTGACCGCACTAGAGCGAAAGGAGAACCGATTGGAGACGACCCGCGAGAACCTCGACGCCAACGGGGACGTCGCCGCCGACGTCGACCTGCGCAACGCGGAAGCGCCCGAGGGCCTCCCCGCGGACGCCGACGCGCTCTTTCTCGGCGGCAGTCGCAACTACGAGGACGTGCTGGACTTCGCCGTCGAGCACGGCGTGGGGACGGTCGTGATGAACGTCTCGCGCCTGGAGGTCGCGGGGGCGGCCACCGAGGCCTTCCGCGAGCGGGACATGCTAGCGGAGGTCGTCCAGTTCCAGGTCAGCCACGGCTACGAACTCGCCGGCGCGACGAGTTTCGACTCGGAGAACCCCGTCTACATGCTCGTCGGCGGGGCCCCGACGGCCGCCGACGGGGGCGTCTCGGCTGGCGGCGACGAAGCGACCGGACCCGCCATCGACGACGGGGGTGACGGCGCGTGACGCTGTACGGCGTCGGACTCGGACCGGGCGACGCCGGGCTCGTGACCGTCCGGGGCAGGGAGGTCCTTGCGGACGTCGAAGTCGTCTACTCGCCGGGTCGGCTGTCGCGGACGGTCGCCACGGAGTACGTCGACGAGGAGACGATCGGGGACCTGTCGTTCCCGATGACGACCGACCCCGACGAACTCCGGGACGCCTGGAAGGAGGCCGCCGACGAGGTGGCTCCGCGAGCGACGTCGGGCGACGTCGCGTTCGTGACGCTGGGCGATCCCAACGTCTACTCGACGTTCGGCCACCTCCGGCGGACGATGTCGACGTTTCACCCCGAGGTCGACCTCGAAATAGTCCCCGGCGTGAGCGCCATGACGGCGTTCACGACCGCGCTCGGCGTCGAGATCGACGCGGGCAGCGGCCTCACACTGCGGGAGGCCGCAGGCGGTGGCGCGCCGACCGGCCCCGACCGCATGGTCCTGTTCAAGGTGACCGACGCGCCGACGACCCACGAGAAACTCGTCGACGCCGGCTACGACGTGCTGTACGGCCGCCGCCTCTACATGGAGCAAGGCGAGACGGTCGTCACCGACGACCCCGCGGAACTCGCCGAGCGGGACTACTACACGCTCGCGTACGCGGAGAAGAAAGATCTTGAGAAAGCGCGACCGACCGCGGCGTTCGACGCGCCGATCGACCGGTCGGAGTCCGCCGACGCCGACGTGGTCGGCGACGGGTCCGGACGACTGCGCGGCCCGGCGAACGGAGTCACCGCGGACGAACGGGACTGGTTGGGATGACCGACGACGTCCAGGACGCCATCGACGAGCAGGGCGAACGGAAGCGACAGCGCGACGAGCGCGTCTACGAGCACACCGCTGGCGACGTACAGGAGGGCGTCCCCTTCGTCGGCGCGGGACCCGGCGATCCCGGTCTGCTGACCGTCACCGGCCGGAAATTGGTCGAGGACGCCGACCTCGTCGTCCACGCCGGGTCGCTGGTCAACAGCGAGTTGCTGGAGGCGTACTGCGACGACGCGAGGACGGTGAGTTCCATCGGCAAGGACTTAGAAGAGCTGATTCCGCTCATGCGGGACGCCTACGAGGACGGCGAGAACGTCGTGCGCCTGCACAGCGGCGACCCCGCCATCTACGGGGCGGCCCTCGAACAGATGGACGCGCTCGAACACGAGGGCGTGCCCACCTACTTCGTGCCGGGGGTCACCTCGGCGTTCGCGGCCAGCGCGACGCTGCGGACGCAGTTGACTCTGAACGAGGTCGCCAACCACGTCGCGTTCACGCGCCCGCAGGGCAAGACCCTCAGCGAGGAGGAAGACCACGTCTCGGAGTTTCTAGAGATGGGCGACGTGACGACGTGCATCTACCTCGGCACGCACGCCATCCCCGAGACGATGGACCGCCTGCTAGCGGAGGGCCACGACCCCGAGACGCCGGTCGCGGTGGTCTACCACGCCTCCTGGCCCGACGAGGACGTCATCGAGGGCACCGTCGAGACCATCGGCGAGAAGGTCCAGGAGGCGGGCTATCGCGCCTCCGCGATGGTCGTCGTCGGCGAGGCGGCGACCGGGTCCGGGTACGAGCGGTCGTTCCTCTACGGCGACTGGGCGAATCGCGGCCCCGACAGTTCGGATGGCGGGCCCGAATCGACTGCGAATACGGACGGGTCCGGGACCGACGCGGACGGGGACGTCACGGCCGACGCCGACGCGAGCGGCGACGCAACCGGACAGGACGCCACAGACGTCCCCGAACAGGACGCTACACAGGAGGCAGACGACTGATGAGCACGGACGACGCATCCAACGACGGCACCGACGACGGTAGCGGCAGTTGCAAGGCACCCGACAGCGACGGCGAGGTTGCCGAAGACATCGCGATAATTTCCTTCGAGCGCAAGTGGGACACCGCCGAGGACATCAGGGCGGGCATCGGCGACCGCTACAAGAGCATCGACCTGATCGAGTACAGCGGCGACGTCTTCGAGCAGTACTGGGGCGAGTACGACTGCTTCGTCGGCCTGATGGCAAGCGGCATCGTGATGCGCAAGACCGCCCACCTGCTCGACGACAAGTGGGACGACCCCGCCGTGGTCGTCGTCGACGAGGAACTGACGTGGGCCATCCCCATCACGGGCGGCCACCACGGCGCGAACCAGGTCGCCGACGACCTCGCGTCGATGGGCGCGGTGCCGGCGATGACCACCGCCAGCGAGGCCGCCGACAAGCAGGGCGTCGAGAAGCAGGCGAAGGCGCTCGATTCGCACGTCGTCAACGGTGACTCGACGGTCGCGACGAACCTCGCCGTACTCGACGACGAACTCGGCCCCGTCGCCCGACTCGACGGTCCGAAGGCCGTGCTGGTCGGCGACGACGTGACCGTCCTCAAGCGCAACGGCGACGACGGCGTCGTGCTGGGCACTGGTTCCGTTTCGGGCGCGACGAAGGCACAGTTCCTCGACGCCTGGGAGCACGCCCTGGAACAGACCGACTACGCGATGGACGACGTAGAGTTCGTCGCGACGGGTACCCGCAAGGAGGACGAGGAAGGCCTGCTGGCGGCCGCCGACGAACTCGACCTCGGGGTCGTCTCCCTCGAGAAGGAGACGCTGGAAGCCCACGAGGGCCCGACGCCATCGAAGTCCAAAGAACTCATCGGCTGGCCCGGCATCTCCGAGTCGAGCGCCATCGCCGCGAGCGCGAACCAGGAACTCCTCGTCGAGAAAGTCAGCTACGAGGACGCCGTGACCGTGGCGGTGGGGCGATAACATGTCCGAGACCGAATCCGCCGGTGACGACACGACGCCCGAGGCCGACGCGACCGACGGCGACGGTGAGGTGATGGCCGACGCCAGCGACGCCGAGGTGCCCGACGACTACGGCACGCTCTACGTCGTCGGCATCGGGCCGGGACTGCCCGACCAGATGACCAAGGAGGCCAAACGCGTCATCGAGCAGTCGGACACCGTGATCGCCTCGAACCTCTATCAGGAGTTCCTGCGCGAGGACGGGACGCTGCCGCCCGAGGACGCAGAACTAGCGGACGCGACCGACGACGAAATCGTCACCGGCGAGGAAGCGGCCGTCCTCGAACGCGAGGACGGCAGTCGGCAGACGCTCGTTCGCTCGTCGATGGGCAAGCAGATCGAACTCGCGAAGGAGGCGTTCGAGCGCGTCCGGGACGGCGAGGACGTCGCGCACGTCTCCGGCGGCGACCCGAACGTCTACGGCAAGTCCGACCTGCTGTTCACGATGGCCGACGCCGAGGACGCGACCGACGTCCCCATCGGAATCGTCCCGGGCCTGACGGCCGCGCTCGGCGGGGCCGCCAACCTCGGCGCGCCGCTGAGCAACGACTTTTGCACCGTGTCGCTGTCGGACAAGTGGCGCGGCTGGGACGAAATCGAGGAGAAACTGCGCGCGGCGGCGGTCAGCGACTTCGTCATCGTCCTGTACAACTGCTGGCGAAACTACGAGACGGCCATCGAGATCATCCGCGAAGAGCGTGCCGACCACTGCCCCGTGGCCATCTTCAACGACGCCGGCCGCGCCGAGAAGGGTCGCAACCTCGACGACGAGACCCACACTATCTGCGAACTCGGCGACGCCACCGACCACGACGACGAGGTCGGCGGGATGGGTACCTCGCTCATCGTCGGCACCCACGAGACCGAAGTCTGGGGCAACGACTACCGAGAGTTCCTCGTCACTCCGCGTGGCGGGCGAGACGTCGACGACTTCTGACGAAACGGAGCTACCAACAATGAGTACTGAAGAATCCGAATCCAGGACCGAATCGAAGTGTGGTGCATCGACCAGCGAAGAGAGCGAATCGAAGTGTGGCGGCAGCACCGCCGCCGACGGCGGGACGGCGACCGCCGACACCAGCACCGAGTCGGACACGTCCTCCAAATGCGGCGCATCCGCCGACTCCAGCAGTTCGCGTTCGTCGGGCTGTGGTGCCAAGAGCGACTCCGAGAACACCGAGGAGAAGGAGGTCGGTTCCACCGTCGAGGACTTCGACGCCGAACCCGGACAACTGATCGCGGTCGGTCTGGGTCCGGGCCAGCCCGAAGGCATGACCCAGCGCGCGAAGGCGGCGCTGCTGGACGCCGAGCACATCGTCGGCTACACCACCTACGTCGACCTGCTGCCCGACGAGATCACCGACGACGCCGAGGACATCTACGACACGCCGATGTGCGGGGAGGTCTCCCGGACCGAGGAGGCCATCGACCGCGCGCTCGCCGGCAACGACGTGGCCATCG
>JBDGSB010000119.1:0-10491 GCA_042217765.1 Haloarculaceae archaeon
GCGAGGCCAGCAACATCAAGTCCAAACAGACCCGCACCAACGTCCAGGACGCGCTCACGTCCATCAAGGACCGCCTGCGGTACTACGACACCTATCCGCCCGAGAACGGGATGGTGCTGTTCTCCGGCGCTATCGACGCCGGCGGCGGCCAGACCAACATGATAACGAAAGTGCTAGAGAGCCCGCCCGACCCCATCCAGTCGTTTCGGTACCACTGCGACTCGGCGTTTCTCACCGAACCTCTAGCGGAGATGCTGGCCGACAAGGGACTGTTCGGCCTGATCGTCCTCGACCGGCGGGAAGCCAACGTCGGCTGGCTGAAGGGCAAGCGCGTCGAACCGGTGAAATCCGCCAGTTCGCTCGTGCCCGGCAAGCAGCGCAAAGGCGGCCAGTCCGCCCAGCGGTTCGCCCGCCTCCGGCTCGAGGCCATCGACAACTTCTATCAGGAGGTCGCCGGCATGGCAAACGACCTGTTCGTTCCCGAACGCCACGACATGGACGGCGTCCTCGTCGGCGGTCCCTCCCCGACCAAAGACGAGTTCCTCGACGGCGACTACCTCCACCACGAACTCCAGGACATGGTACTCGGGAAGTTCGACGTCGCCTACACCGACGAGTCCGGGCTGTACGACCTCGTCGACGCCGCCGAGGACGTCCTGGCCGAACACGAGGTACTCCAGGACAAGCAGATCATGGAGGAGTTCTTCAAGGAACTGCACGACGGCGACCTCGCGACCTACGGGTTCGCCCCGACCCGCAAGAACCTCAACATGGGCGCGGTCGACCGCCTGCTCATCAGCGAGGACCTCCGCAAGGACGTGGTGGTCTACACCTGCGAGAACGGCCACGAGGAGTACGAACTCCTCGACCGCCGGGCGGAGACGCCCGAACACACCTGCTCGGTGTGTGCCGCGACCGTCCCCGACGGCGACCGCGAAGACGCCATCGACCACCTGATGGACCTGGCCAACCAGCGCGGCACCGAGACCGTCTTCGTCTCGACGGACTTCGAGAAGGGCGAACAGCTGTTGACCGCCTTCGGCGGCATCGCCGGCCTGTTGCGCTACTCGACCGGCGTGTGAGCGACGCCATGACCACCTGGGCCACGCTGTTCGACCGCGGCGACGACTACGACGTGACCGTCCCGGAGATTCGCGAGACGCTGACCGAACTGCGCGAGCGCGACGCGGGGGGGACCTGACCCGTGCCCACGCGCGACGCGGGAGCGGTCTGAGATGCCCGAAAGCGATCCCACCCGCGTCGTCGCCGACGCCGACGTGCTCGCGGCGGACCTGCTGGTCGGCGGCGACGCCCGCGAGGCGCTCGACCACGTCCGGCGCCACTCCTGGATGTCGCTGGTCGCCAGCGACTACTTGCTAGACGACGCGCAGGCGGTGATCGAACGCCTCGCCGACGCCTCGCTGGCGGCCGACTGGCGGGACAAGGTCGAGACCGAACGCGTCGCCGCGTCCCATCCCGACGGCGACCACCCCGCGCTGGCGTCGGCCTACCACGGCGGGGCGGCCCACCTGCTCACCTACGACGACGGCCTCCGGTCGGCGAAGGCCGGCGCGGTTCTGCAACCGCACATGGCCGTCAGCGTCCGGTCGCCGGCGGCGTTCGCAGAGCTGTTCGACGCGGCGAGCCTCTACGAGGCCGTCGAATCAGGCCCGTATCCCGGTCCCGACCGCGATCCGCGGGCCTGATGCCGTCCCCGACCGCGATCCGCGGGCCTGACGCCGTCACCAGCGGGTTGCGAGCGATTCGGTCATCCGCCCTGTCCGCTACTGCCACGCATGTCCGTCCAGACGTTGCCTTCCATCTGCCGTCGCTCCTCGGCGTCGTAGGTCGTCTCCCGGTTCGCCTTGTCGTCGATGGCCGCCTGTTCGTCGAGGTGCTCGAGTAGCCGCCGCATCACGTCGTTCCAGGACTCGTCCCCGTGCCCGTACTCCGCGAGCGCCTGGTAGATCTCGTCCGTGACTTCTATGCTCGGCATCGTCCGTTCCGTTCGTCGTACAGTCACAATAGCTTTTCTTGCACAACGTATGTTGCCGCATTTCTGTCTTGGCGACATTAATGTATCGAATTATCGGACGAGATAACCCTGCGCTCACTGCCGTTCGCTGTGCGGACTGTGACTCGTCGAGTCTCGGCTACTGTCGTTCCGCATACCACTCCCCGAACTTCGCGAGTGCTCGTCCGCGGTGGGAGACTGCGTTTTTCTCCGCGCGGGACATCTCGGCGAAGGTGGTCCCGTCGTGTTCGAAGATGGGATCGTAGCCGAATCCGCCGTCGCCGCGGGGAGCGACGACGGTGCCGGGGACGTAGCCCTCGAACAGTTTCACGGGGAGGTCGCCGCCCTCGACCTGGTCGTCGGTGGTCGCGCTGGCGCGGTCGTCCGCGGCGAGGTCCTGGCCCCGGCGGTCCTCGCGGTCGACGGGGTCGGGCGTGGCGGCGAAATCCTCGCCGTCGCAGTAGGCGACGACGGCGCGAAACGCCGCCGAGCGGTCGTCCTCGCGCTCGACGAGTCGCCAGACGCGCTCGATGCCGAGCGTGTCGTCGACGTACGACGAGTACGGGCCGGGGAAGCCGCCGAGCGCGTCGACGAACAGCCCGGAGTCGTCGACGATGACCGGTTCGCCGGCGTGACGGTAGGCGGCCCGGGCCGAGTGAGCGGCGATCTCACCGAGGTCGGGCGACTGGATCTCGGGCGTGTCGAAGTCGAGTTGCTCGATGGCGTCGTCGAGGTACTGGCGCGCCTCGCGCACCTTTCCCTCGTTGGTCGTCACGAACCGCAGCATGTCAGGGAGGGGGTCGCCGGCCACCAAAGGCGCGTCGGTTCCGCCACTGCCGCCCGACGCCGTCGGGCCGCAGTCACGGTCACAGCAGTCGCTATCAGGGCTGCGG
This sequence comes from Haloarculaceae archaeon, assembly GCA_042217765.1. Lineage (GTDB taxonomy): Archaea > Halobacteriota > Halobacteria > Halobacteriales > Haloarculaceae > JARUKX01. Next base: position 2,908 of record JBDGSB010000119.1, read on the forward strand.
TACTCCGCGGACGGCGGTCGCCTTGAAGGAGGCGACGACGTCGACGCCGGGTTCGAGGCCGAGTTTCCCGCGGCTGTCTTCGGTCACCAGCGCCAGAAGCGGCGTCGCCGCCCCGACGTCGACGGCGATGCGGGCGATGCGCTCGCCGGCCTCGACGTCGACGACCGTGCCGTGAAAGCGGTTGCGTGCGCTCGTGTTCTCTGGGATGGGGACGTCCTCGGGCGCGTTCAGGGTAACGGCGTCGGCCCGGACCGCGAGGTCGACGGCGGCTTCGCCCTCGGGTACGAGCGCACGCACCGTTCCGGCGTCGGTCTCGACCGTGGCGAGTTCGCCGTCGCGTTCGACGACGGTCCCGTGAAGCACCGTCTCGGCCACCTCGGCGACGCCCTCGAACCCTCGTTGCAGGCGGGCGAACGCCGCACAGAGGTCCCGGGCGGTGTCGGTGAGTTCGCTCCCGCCGCCACCGGCGCCCCCGCGACGGCGCACGACCAGGTCGCCGAACGCCGCCTCTAGCTCGACGATCCGTCGCTGTGCGTGGCTGAACGACCGGCCCAGCGACTCGGCGGCGGCGTTCAGCGATCCCTCCTCGTCGATGGCGTGCAGGAGTTCGACGTCGCGCCGTTCGAGGGTGACGTCCTCGGCCCCGAGGTAGGCGTCGAACGCTGCGGTACGCTCCATACCGACCGATAGCCGGGAACGGAGCAAAAGCGTTATGTCACGACCGGGGCAAAGCGGTTATATCCATGTCGAAACAACGGGTCGAAGCACAAGCTCGAGAGTGGAGTCGACTGGCACGCGGCAAATCGCGGCGTGCGTTCCTGAAAGCCGGCGGCGTCGCCGGTGCGGTCGCGCTGGCGGGCTGTTCCGGCGGTGGCGGTGGCAGCGAGACGACTACCGAGAGCGGCGGCGACACCACGACCGAGAGCGGCGGCGCGACGACCGAACAGCCGACGACCGAGAGCGAGACGACCACGTCGTCGATGGCGGACTCGATGACGATCTTCCACGCAGGGAGTCTGACCGCCCCGTTCAAGGACGCCGAGACGAAGTTCCAGGACAAATACGGCGTCCAGGTCAACCAGGAGGCCAAGGGGTCGGTGGGGTCGACCAAGAAGATAACCGAGCAGGGGCGAAAGGCGGACATCCTGGCAGTCTCGGACTACACGCTCCTGCGGGACATGCTCCTGCCGAAGTACGGCGACTGGTACGCCATCTTCGCCACCAACGCGATGACGCTGGCGTACACCGACCAGTCGACGGGCGCGGACGAGATTGGCCCGGACAACTGGTGGAAAATTCTGAGCCGCGACGACGTGAGCGTCTCCCACAGCGACCCCAACGTCGACCCGAACGGCTATCGGTCGATCCTGACGATGAAACTCGGTGCCGTTTCCTTCGACGGGAGTGCCCTCTACGACCAGTCGACGGCGAAGGCGATGATCGACAACGCGAAAGTCGCAGCCAGCACGGAGACGACCATGATCGGCCAGCTCAAAGCCGGCAAACTCGACTACGCCTGGGAGTACCAGTCGGCCGGTGCGTCCCACGACGTCCAGACCGTCGACCTCCAGCCGTCGGTCGACCTCTCGAAGGCCACTAGCAAGTACGCCGACCACTACGCGAAAGCCCAGGTCGAGACCGAAAACGGGACCATCACGGGCGCGCCCATCGCCTACGGCATCACGGTCCCGGGCGTCGCCGAGGCCCCCAAACTCGGCGCAAAGTGGGTCAACTACATGATAACCGAACCCGGCCAGCAAATCCTGACGGACAACGGCTTCGCACCCGTGGCACCGGCCGTGGTGCCCAAAGCCACGTCCTCGTCGATACCGGACGCGGTCCTGCAGAACGCCTCGCCCAAGGAGTCGCTCGGGCCGCTGAAGCTCTGATTCCGGCCGCGTCGAGTAGAAACGCCTTTCGACCCCGCTTCCGACCACCCAATCCATGCCCACCGCCGCCGATTCCGTCGTTCGCTCGTCGATAGACGACCTCGCCTGGCTCGGTCGCGGCTCGGTCGTGCTGGCGGTGCTGGCCGTCCAGGTCGTGGCGTTCGTCGTGACGTACGTCCTCGAGGAGCCGACGTTGTACGCGCTGTTCGCGCTGGCCAGTGCCGCGGCACTCGTGGCGGCGACCGGCGGCGGGGTCCGTGGCGTCGCCGCGACGGTGCTGGGAACGGGCGTCGTGGCCGCCCTCGGGTGGTGGTTCGGCACGTACTGGATTCTCATCGCCGGCCCGGTCGTGCTCACGGTATCCGTGGGTGTGACGGAGGCCCGGTGGGTCCGTGCGGCCGCCGCGACGCTCGGGACCATCCTGCTGGTCGCGCTCGCGCTACCGCTGGCGATGTTCGTCGCCCGACAAAAGCCGTCGCTGGTCGTCGAGGCGGCACTCGATCCCACGGTGCATAAGGTGCTCTATCTCACGGTCTACGCACCGCTGCTGGCGTCGCTCATCGCAATCGGGTTCGGCGTCCCGCTGGCGTACCTCCTGGCGCGCGGGTTCCCCGGCCAGCAGTTCGTGGAGGCGCTGGTCGACTTGCCGCTGGTCGTCCCCCACTCGGTCGCGGGATTGCTCATCCTCTTTGCGTTCGGGCGGGGGGCCGCCTTCCCCGACGTTCCCATCCTCTCGTCGCTGCCGGGCATGCTGGCCGCGATGACGTTCGTGAGCGCGCCGTACGCGGTCAATCTGGCCAGAGAGGCCTTCGAAACCGTCGACTACCGCCTCGCCTACGCCGCGCGCGTCCACGGTGCGACTCCCTGGGAGGTCTTTCGCCGCGTCGACTTCCCGCTGGCGATGCGGGGGGTGCTCACCGGCGGCGTGATGGCGTGGGCGCGCTCGGTCTCGGAGTTCGGTGCCGTCGCCGTGGTCGCCTACAACGTCAGGTTCTTCTACCCGCTGGCTGGCGAACGAATCACCGGCCAGCACGGCCCCGTCTACATCTTCAACGTCTTCGAGGGGGGATCGCTCGCAGAGAGCAGCGCCGTCGCGTTCCTGTTGCTGGCGATGAGTGTGGCCATCTTCCTGCTCGTGCGCTGGCTCGGCTACAGTTCCGCTACACCACACGTCACATGACTCACGACACACGCACCGAATCCACGACTTCGGACACGCACACGGACGCTACGCGGTTGCGCGTCGACCTCTCGGCGACGTTCCAGGCACCGGGTGCCGACCCGTTCGCCGTCTCGACGGCCTTCGACGTCGCCCCCGGCGAGACGCTGGTCGTCCTCGGACCCAGCGGGAGCGGCAAATCGCTCCTGTTAGAGTCCGTCGCCGGCTTCCACGACGCCACGGGCGCCGTCGCCCTCGACGGCGAGGACGTCTCATCGCTCCCGCCCGAACGCCGGGACTTCGGGTTCGTCTTCCAGGAGTACGCCCTGTTTCCCCACATGACGGTCGCCGAGAACGTGCGGTTCAGCGAGCGCTACCGCGAGCGGACCGGCGACTTCGACGCGCTGGTCGAAGACCTGGACGTCACCGGTCTGCTCGATCGGTACCCGCCGACGCTCTCGGGCGGCGAGAAACAGCGCGTCGCCCTCGCGCGCTCGCTGTACTCGGAACCGCGCGTCATGCTGCTGGACGAGCCACTCTCGTCGCTGGACGTCCCCACCCAGCGGGCGCTCCGGACCGACCTGGTGGACGCGCTGGCCGACGTGACGACCGTCTACGTCACACACGACCGCACGACTGCGCGCGTGCTCGGCGACCACATCGCTGTGATGCAGGAGGGCGACCTCCTCCAGGTCGGTCCTCCGGAAGAGGTGTTCGAGCGGCCGGCCTCGCCGTTCGTCGCGGAGTTCACCGGGTGCAATTGTGTGCCGCTGTCGGCGGACGGCCTGGCGGACGCACTCGCGGGGACTCCCGACCAGTGGCTCGCCGTCCGTCCCGAGCACGTTCACATCGACCCCGAGGACCCGGACGTCACCGCCACCGTCGACCGCGTCGTTCGCGAGGACGCCGCCTTCCGCGTCATACTGACCGTCGACGGCGTCGTCTTCGACGCATTCACGTCCTCGCCGCCGCCGGTCGGCGAGACGGTCGGCGTCGGCTTCCCGGAGGCCCACCGGACGCTCGTCTCGCCCGAGGGTGAGCGCCGGGAATCGGCCACACCGTCGACGTAACCGTTCGAGACTACGATCGAGCCGTCTCGAAACCGGACCTGGCTACTCACGGGGATTCATAGTGATCCGGTGAATAGCGGCTGTCGATGGCAATTTCGGTCGACGTCGGACACGAACGTCGGTTCGAACTCTCGGTCGGCGAGGTCACCGGAGCGTTCGGGGATTCGGTTACGGTGTTGCCCATCGTCGTCGCGGCGACGGCGCTGACGTCGCTGTCGCTGTCGCACGTTCTGCTGGGGTTCGCCGTCTTCCAGATCGTCTGGGGCGTCTACTACGGCCTGCCCGTCTCGGTCGAACCCATGAAGGCGCTGGCGGCGCTGGTCGTCGCGGGCTCGCTGTCGGCGGCGGGGCTCGTCGCCGCCGGCCTGCTCGCGGGCGTCGTGTTGCTGGCGGTCGGGACCTTCGACCTGCTGGACCGCGTCGAGAGCTACCTCAGCGCGCCCGTCATCCGCGGCGTCCAGTTGGCGGTCGGGCTGGCGCTGGTCCAGACCGGCGTCGGCCTCGCCGTCGAGAACCTCGTGTTGGCGGGCGTCGCCGTCGCCGTCGTCGCGGTCCTGGCGCTCGCCGATCGCTACCGGGAGAGCGCGCTGGTGGTGTTGCTGCTCGGTGCCGTCGTCGCCCTGGCCCGGACCGGGCTCACGCCACAGGTGCCCGCGTTCTCGCTGGTTTCGCTGCCGCCGCTGTCCGGGCTTCCCGTCGACGTCCTCCAGGCGACGGTCGGACAGCTAGCGATGACCGTCGGCAACGCCGCCGTCGCGACGTCGCTGTTGCTGTCCGATTACTTCGACGCCGACGTCTCCCCCGACGAACTGGCGAGGAGCATGGGACTGATGAATCTGCTGGCGGTTCCGCTCGGAGCCATGCCGATGTGCCACGGCAGCGGCGGCGTCGCCGGGAAGTACTCCTTCGGCGCGCGAACCGCTGGCTCGAACCTCGTGCTCGGCGTCACCTACGCCGTGCTCGCGGTGGTCGCCGCCGGCGTCGTCGCCGCGTTCCCCGTGGCCGTCCTCGGCGTCGTGCTCGTACTGGTCGGCGTGCAACTCGGCCGGACGGCCCTGGAATCGTCGCACCTCGGCGTGACGACGGCCGTCGGCGTCGTCGGACTCCTCGCCGGCGTCGGGGCGACGTTCGTCGGGGCCACGCTGGTCGACCTCGCGGTCGGCCGATTGCGCGACCGCCGGGCTCGCGGGTAGTCGGCCGGCGGTCGGAAACGGGCGGTGTGTTCGGAGCGGTCGACCGGTCAGTCGACGATGACCTCGACCGGCTCGGTCTCCTCGTCCTCGCGGTCGCCCGTTCCCGTCTCCTGCCAGAACAGCACGCCGGCGACCGCCAGCACGACCCACGACCGCCAGTTGGCGAGGTTGAGCGTGTAGCCGATGCCGAACGGCTTCTCGACGAGCATCCCCTCGCCTGGCTGCCAGTACGCCGAGAGCATCCGGCGGAGTTTCGGGCGGTCGAAGTTGTACGGGATACCGAAGAGGTTGCCTGAGCTTGGCTTGTCGGCCATGTGGTAGGATACTCGCGCCGACGGTAAATCCTTTTTCGTGGCGTGGGCGGCCGGCCGTAGCCCGACGGCGGTCGCAACCGGACCCGTCGTCGGCTACTGGTATCGCCCGCGTCCTTCGATCCCGCGCAGTCGTTCTATCACGGCCGGATCGCCGTGCATCTCGTAGGCGTCCTCGCAGGCCGCCTGCAGGTCGTCGGCGTCGTCGGTCGTGCCGGCGAGGCTCTGGGCGAAGACGTGCAAGTCCATCGCGTAGTCCTCGATGTCGTCGGTGTAGTAGCCGAGCCCGAAGTCGATCAGGTAGGTTCGGCCGCCGTCGCCCCCCTCGACGCGTTCGATCCGCACGTTCCGGGTCGTCGGGTCCCCGTGGACGAACCCCGCTTCGTGGACGGCCGCGAGGTGCCGACCGACGTCGCGGACGCGGTGCTCGGTCAGCGCGTCCCGAAGGTCTCCGTCGCCGACGCGCTGGAAGGTGATGGTCGTCTCGGCGACGTCGACGTCGTGGACGAGCGGGGTCGGCACGCCGGCCCGGCGGGCGTCGCTGGTGAGACGCGCCTCTTCGCGGGTGCGGCGGCGTCGCAGTCGCTCGTCGAGGGCGGGATGGCGGTAGTCTCGGGGATTGCGACGCTTGATCACGCGGCCGTCCTCGACGGAGACCGTCGCCTCCGCACCTTGAACCGCCCGGTCGCCGCGGTCGACCGACTGTCCCGCCGGTCGCGAGCGTGCGCCGGTCGCGTCGTCATCGGGCGTCGTCCCGTCGTCACCGGGCGTCGTCGCACCGCGCCAGGTCACCGGGACTTCGTCGGGCCGGAAATCCGAGTCGACGCCCGAGTCCTCGACGGCGACGGTGTCCCCGGCGGCGTACATCTTCGCGCCGAGCACCGCGATCATGCCGGCGTTGTCCCGCAGAAAGCGGTTCTCGGGGGCGTAAAACGCAGCGCCGCGTTGTTCGCACATCCGTTCGAGCATCCCCTGCAGGCGGTCGTTCTGTCCGACGCCACCGCCCAGGACGAGTTCGTCGCTGCCGGTCAGCGACAGCGCCCGCTCGCTGACCTCCGTCAGCATCGCGAAGATCGTCTCTTCGAGGCCGCGACAGACGTCCTCGATCGGGACGCCCTCGTCGTAGGCGTCCTTCGCGGCGGACATGATGCCCGAAAACGAGAAGTCCATCCCCTTGACGACGTAGGGTAACGCGACGTACTCGCCGTCTCTCGCGTGGGCCTCGACCTTCGGGCCGCCGGGGTGGGTCCAGCCGACGTGGCGGGTGAACTTGTCGATGGCGTTGCCAACGCCGGTGTCCATGGTCTCGCCGAGGACGCGATACCGACCGTTGCGGTAGCCCAGGACGTGGGCGTTCGCGCCGGAGGCGTTCAGACACACTGGCGAGTCGAAGCCCGACCGATGGCGGCCGATTTCCAGGTGGGCGACCATGTGATTGACGCCGACCAGCGGGACGTCGAGTCGCTGGGCGGTCGCGCGGGCCGCGGTCCCCACGATGCGCAGGCAGGGGCCGAGGCCGGGACCGCGCGAGAAGGCGACGGCGTCGACCGGCGGGTCGTCGTCGCCGACCGACGGGTCGTCGCCGGCCCACTCGCGGGCGGTCGACAGCGCCGTCGCCACCACGTCCGGGACGGCGTCGTGCATGTGCTCGGCCGCCTCGCGCGGGTGAATGCCGCCGCTGTCGGGCTGATAGGCGTCAGTTTCGATCGCAACGACGTCGGCGTCGGCGTCGAAGACGGCGGCGCTTGCCGCCCACGCGGTGCCTTCGATACCGAGAACGCGCATTCCCTACTGCCACTCGGTGTAACTGCACTTTCCACAGTGCAGGCGGTCGCCGTGGTCCGCGAGGAAGGCGTCGCCACACTCGGGGCACCGCTGGCGGGTCGTCGAGCCGTCCTCCTCGTAGAGTTCGTAGCGCGCCATCGTCAGGCCTCCTCGGCTTCCTCGGCGTCCTCGTCGGCG
>JBDGSB010000005.1:0-10485 GCA_042217765.1 Haloarculaceae archaeon
CTCGGGCGTCGGCCACCGCAACGACATCGACGGCTGGGACGCCGGCCGCTACCCCGAGAAGGCCAGCGAGGCCTTCCAGGACCTGCTGCACAACGCCATCAACAACGCCGACCAGCAGGGCTTCGACGGCGAGTCCATGACGATTCGCCACGTCGCCGCCCACAAGGTCGGCGAGTCCCAGGGTCGCCAGCCCCGCGCGATGGGGCGTGCAACCGCCTGGAACTCCCCGCAGGTCGACGTCGAACTCGTCTTAGCGGAGGTCGAAGAATAATGGCGGACGAACAGCAGTTCATCGAAGACGGCCTCCAGCGGACCCAGATCGACGAGTTCTTCGCGGACGAACTCGGCCGCGCCGGCTACGGCGGTATGGAGGTCGCCAAGACGCCGATGGGGACCCAGATCGTCCTGAAAGCCGAAAAGCCCGGCATGGTCATCGGCAAGGGTGGCAAGAACATCCGGAAGATCACCGACGCGCTCGAGACGAAGTTCGACCTCGACGATCCCCAGATCGACGTCCAGGAGGTCGACGAGCCGGACCTCAACGCGCGCATCGTCGCCGATCGACTGGCGAACGCGCTCGAACGCGGCTGGTACTTCCGGAAGGCCGGCCACACCACCATCGACCGGATCATGGAGTCCGGCGCGCTCGGTGCCGAGATCGTCCTGTCCGGAAAAGTGACGGGCGCACGCTCGCGCGTCGAGAAGTTCAACCGCGGGTACATAAAGCACAACGGTGAGCCCGCCGAGGAGATCGTCGACTCGGGCGTCGGCACCGCGGTCATGAAGCTCGGTACCATCGGCGTCCAGGTGAAGATCATCCCGCCGAACGCAGAACTCCCCGACGACTTCGAGATCTACGACGACGTCGAGGTCGAAGACTACGTCGAGACCGGCGGCGACGAGGGCGTCGAGGAACTGCTCGCCGGCGAGCCCGAGGAGGGTGAAGACGAGGCCGCCGAATCCGCCGAGGCCGCCGAATCCGCCGAGGAGGCGGCCTCCGCCGAAGCCGCTGAATCCGCCGACGAGGAAATCGTCGAGGAAGAGGTCGTCGAGGAAGAAGTCGCCGAGGAGGCCGAGGAGGCCTTCGACGAGGTCGAGACGCCCGGCGACGACGACGTCGAGGACGTCGACATCGACGAACTCGACGAGGCCGTCGAGGAGGAACTCGACGAGGAGACCGAACAGGAAGCCGAACAGCTGATGGACGAGATGGAGGAGGGTGACGACGAATGACCATCCTGCATCCCGAGGAGATTCGCGACATGACGCCCGCCGAACGCGAGCGGGAGCTCGAAGACTTAGAGACGGAACTGCTGAACGCCCAGGCCGTGAAGGCCGCGGGCGGGATGCCGGAGAACCCGGCGGAGATCCAGGAGTTGCGCAAGGCCATCGCGCGGATCAAGACCATCGAGACGGAGGAAAACGAGGCACAGAGCGCCTCGAATGCGAGCGGCGACAGCCGCGGAGGAGACGAAGCGTAATGTCGCTCACACCCGAGACGCTCCCGCGACACGAACTCGTCGGCCTCGACGCGACAGTGGTGGCCGACGCCGACCCCGGACGGGTCGGGATCGAGGGGACCGTCGTCACCGAGACGACGCGGACGCTCGGCATCGAGGGAGCCGGCCGGGTGTGGCACGTGCCGAAGGCCGAGGCGACCTTCGCGTTCGATCTGCCGGTGAGCGGGCGTGGCGACGGGCCACGTCGGGTCACCGTCGATGGAACGCGGCTGGTCGCGCGGCCGGCCCGACGCACGGAACACCGAGGTGATTCCAAATGGCGCTAGGACTGAACGTAACAGAACCGGACGCGACCTGCGACGACGAGAACTGTCCGTTTCACGGACAGCTGTCCGTTCGCGGGCAGACGCTCGAGGGCACGGTCGCGTCGACGGACATGGACAAGACAGTCGTCGTCGAGCGAGAGTACGACGTAGCCGTGCCGAAGTACGACCGGCAGATGAAACGCCGGTCGCGGGTTCCGGCGCACGCACCCGCGTGCCTGGACCTGGACGACGGCGACGACGTCACGATAGCAGAGACCCGACCGCTCTCGAAGACCAAGAGTCACGTAGTGGTCGCGAAACACGACGCCGAAGGCGCTACGGATTCGGACGTTGCGGCGGCCGAATCCAGCCAGACGGAGTCCGGAGGTGACGCGTGATGGAGGCACTGAAAGCCGACGTGACGCAGGGCCTAGAGAAGGGCTCGCTGATCACCTGCGCCGACAACACGGGCGCACGCGAGTTGAAGGTCATCAGCGTCTCGGGCTACACCGGGACGAAGAATCGCCACCCGAAGGCCGGGTTGGGCGATAAGGTGACCGTCTCGGTCACCAAGGGGACGCCGGAGATGCGTCGCCAGGTGCTCGAGGCGGTCGTCATCCGCCAGCGCAAGCCCATCCGCCGGCCGGACGGCACCCGAGTGAAGTTCGAGGACAACGCCGCGGTCATCATCGACGAAAACGAGGACCCGCGCGGGACCGAACTCAAAGGACCGATCGCTCGCGAAGTCGCCGAGCGGTTCGGAAGCATCGCGTCGACAGCGACGATGATCGTATAGAGCCATGAGCAAGCAACCACGCAAACAGCGAACGGAGACGGAGCGCGCGCCGCTGCACGAGCGACACAAGCAGGTCCGTGCCACACTCGCGGAGGACCTCCGGGAGGAGTACGGACAGCGCAACGTTCGCGTCAACGAGGGCGACACCGTCGAAGTCCTGCGCGGGGACTACGCCGGCGAGACCGGCGAGGTGCTGGGCGTCGACCTCAAGGACGCGACGATTCACGTCGAGGACGTCACCATCGAAGCGGCCGACGGCGAGGAAGTGCCCCGGCCGCTCGACGCGAGCAACGTCCGCGTGACGGACCTGACCCTCGACGACGACCGTCGCGAGGCGCGCCTGCAATCGGAGGACGATAGCGCATGAGCAACCACCAGAAACGACTCTCGGTACCGAAATCCTGGCCGGTCGAGCGCAAGACCGAGACCTTCACGGTCAAGGCCGACGCCGGTCCCCACGGCGAGGCGGGGGTTCCCCTGCTCATCGTCCTGCGGGACGTGCTCGGCTACGTCGACAACCGCAAAGAGGCCCGCTACGCGCTCAACCAGGACAACGTACGCATCAACGGCAAGGCGGTCAGCGACGAGGAACGCCCCGTCGGGATGTTCGACATCCTCGCGTTCATGGAACGCGACGAGTACTACCGCGTCTTCCCCGGCGAGGGCGGACGACTCGCACTGACCGAGATCGACGAGGACTCCGCCGGCAGTAAACTCGGCAAGATCGTCAACAAACAGCACGTCGCCGGTGGCGACGTCCAGTTGACGCTGCACGACGGCGAGACGCTGCTGGTCGAGGCCGACAGCCCCTACAACGGCGGCGACTCGATCGTCGTCTCCAACGAGGGCGAGGAGATCCTCGCGCACTTCACCTACGAGGAAGGTGCGCTGGTCACCGCCGTCGACGGCACGCACGCCGGCGACGTCGGGACCATCGACGAAATCCAGATCACGCCCGGTAGCTCCTCGAACAACGTCGTCGTCACGCGCGAGAGCGGCGGCGACTTCGAGACCGTCGAGGAGTACGTCGTCGTCATCGACGAGAACTTCATCGACGACGAGTCCGCCGAAGCGTCGACGGACGCCGAGTCGGCTGACGCCGACGAAGACGAGGCCGCCGAAGCGTCGACGGACGCCGACTCGGCTGACGCCGACGGAGACGCGACGGACGAGTCTGCCGGAGATGAGGACTCCGGAACGGAGTCCGAGTCACGTCGGACGTCGTCCGACGGAGGTGACGACGAATGAGTTCCGAGACGGACGCGTCCGCGGAGTTCCACGAGATGCGCCAGCCGCGCGTCGAGAAGGTCGTCGTCCACATGGGCGTCGGTCAGGGTGGTCGCGAACTCGCCGACGGCGAGGAAATCCTCGAAGAGGTCACCGGCCAGCAGCCGGTCCGGACCACCGCCAAGAGCACCATCCCGGAGTTCGACATCCGGGAGGGAGACCCGATCGGGGCGAAGGTGACCCTGCGGGACGAACTCGCGGCGGACTTCCTGGACCGCGCGCTCGCGCTGGTCGAACTCGACCGGTCGCAGTTCGACGACACCGGCAACTTCAGTTTCGGCGTCGAGGAGCACACCGACTTCCCGAGCCAGGAGTACGATCCGAACGTCGGTATCTACGGGCTCGACGTGACCGTCAACCTGGTCCGTCCGGGCTATCGCGTCTCCAAGCGCGATAAGGCCTCCCGGCAGATTCCGTCGAATCACCGGCTCGACGTCGACGACGCGGTGGCGTTCCTCGAGTCGACCTTCGACGCGGAGGTGAGCGCATGAGCGAAAGCGAGAGCGAGAGCGAATCCGACCGAACGGGCGAGCAGGTAGCGAAGCGAACCGAGCAGCTAGAGGCCTGCCAGCGGTGTGGCCGCGAGCAGGGTCTGGTCGGCAAGTACGACATCTGGCTGTGCCGGCAGTGCTTCCGCGAGATCGCCCGCGATATGGGCTTCAAGAAGTACAGCTGACCATGACAGGCAACGATCCACTGGCCAGCGCGCTGTCGGCAGTCGACAACGCCGAGAGCGTCGGCCACCTGAAGCAGACGGTATCGCCCGCCTCCAACGAGATCGGCAGCGTCCTCGAGGTCTTCTACGACCGCGGGTACATCGACGGGTTCACGTTCGTCGACGACGGCAAAGCCGGCGAGTTCGAGGTCGAACTGAAGGGTGCCATCAACGAGTGTGGCCCGGTCAAGCCCCGCTACGCGGCGGGGGCCGACGAGTTCGAGAAGTGGGAGAAGCGATTCCTCCCCGCCCGCGACTACGGGACGCTCGTCGTGACGACCAGCCACGGCATCATGAGCCACTACGAGGCCCGCGAGGCGGGCGTCGGTGGCCAGGTAATCGCGTACGTGTACTAACCATGCCACGAGTAGCAATCGAGATTCCCGACGACGTCAGCGCCGAGGTGGACCACCTCGAGTTGACCGTCGACGGGCCGAACGGAACCGTGACGCGACGGCTCTGGTACCCCGACGTCTCCGTCGAAGTAGCTGACGGCGCGGTCGTCGTCGAGAGCGACGCCGAGGACGCGAAGACGGCCTCGACGGTCGGAACCTTCGAGAGCCACGTCCGGAACATGCTCCACGGCGTCACCGACGGCTGGGAGTACGAGATGGAGGTCTTCTACTCGCACTTCCCGATGCAGGTTCACGTCGACGGCGACGAGGTCGTCATCGAGAACTTCCTGGGCGAGAAGGCCCCGCGAACGACCGAGATTCACGGCGACACGCAGGTGCAGGTCGACGACGAGAAGATCGCGCTCTCGGGACCGGACATCGAGGACGTCGGCCAGACCGCCGCGGACATCGAACAGCTCACGCGCGTCAAGGACAAGGACGTCCGGGTGTTCCAGGACGGCGTCTACATCACACAGAAACCGAATCGAGGTGACGCCTGATGGCTGACGACGACGACGGACGCGAACAGAAAGGCGAGGAGAAACGCAAAGACCAGGTCCGCGACGAGGTCGAGGCCGAACGGGAGGCCTTCGAGGACGAGCAGGAAGCCGAGGAACCCGAGGCCGACGACGGTGCCGAAGCCGAGGCGGCCGAGGACGAGACGGACGAAGACGACGGCTACACGGACCTGACGGACATCAGCGGCGTCGGCGACGCGAAGGCCGCCGCCCTGGAAGGCGCCGGGTACACGACCGTCGAAGCGGTCAAGAACGCCAGCCAGTCCGACATCGCGGCCGTCGAGGGCATCGGCAACGCGCTCGCGGCTCGCATCAAGGCCGACGTCGGCGGCCTCGAAGTCGCCGAGGAGACCGAGGCCGAGGTCGAAGAAGAGCAAACTCCGGAGCCGGAAGCCGAGGACGAAGCCGAGACCGAGCTACAGCCCCTCGGGCTGGCCGAGAAGACGCCCGACCTCGACGACGAGGACGAGCGGTTGCTCGCCCAGCGTCGCCGCGAGGGCAAGCCGCAGTTCAACCGACAGGACTACCACAAGAAAAAGCGCGTGCCCGAATCCTGGCGCGCGCCCCGCGGCAACCTCAGCAAGCAGCGCCGCGGCATCAAAGGCAAAGGCGACACGGTGGAGGCCGGCTTCCGAACGCCGAAAGCGGTTCGCGGCCTGCACCCCAGCGGCTTCGAGGAGGTGCGCGTCCACAACGCCGACGACCTGAAGGGGCTCGACCCCGACACGCAGGCGGTGCGCATCGCCTCGACGGTCGGCGCTCGCAAGCGCGAGCGTATCGAGGAGAACGCCGAGGAACGCGGACTGCGCGTCCTCAATCCCACCTACGTCGAAGTGGAGGTAGACGAATGACGGACCTCAGCGCACAGAAGCGAATGGCAGCCGACGTCCTCGACGTCGGGAAGAATCGCGTCTGGTTCGACCCCGAACGGCAGGGCGATATCGCGGACGCCATCACGCGCGAGGACGTCCGCGACCTCGTCGACGAAGGGGCGATTCGCGACACGGAGAAGAAAGGCAACTCCCGCGGTCGCGCCCGCGAGCGCCAGCGCAAACGCTCGTACGGCCACCAGAAGGGCCACGGAACCCGCAAGGGCAAAGCCGGCGGCCGCCAGGACTCGAAGAAAGACTGGGAGTCCCGGATTCGCGCCCAGCGCGAACGGCTTCGGGAACTCCGCGACGGGGGCGACCTCGACAGCTCCCAGTACCGCGACCTCTACGACAAAGCCAGCGGCGGCGAGTTCGACAGCGTCGCGGACTTACAACGGTACATCGACGACAACTACGGTGATAACTAATGGCGACAGGACCACGCTACACGGTGCCGATGCGGCGTCGCCGCGAGGCCCGGACCGATTACGCACAGAGGTTGCGCCTGCTCAAATCGGGTAAGCCCCGACTGGTCGCTCGAAAGAGCAACACGCACGTTACGGCGCAGCTGGTCGTGACCGGCCCGGACGGCGACCGGACGCTCGCGAGCGCACATTCGTCGGACCTGCGCGAGTACGGCTGGGAGGCCCCCACGGGCAACATGCCCGCGGCGTACCTCACCGGTCTGCTCGCGGGGCTGCGCGCGCAGGAGGCCGACGTCGAGCAGGCGGTGCTCGACATCGGTCTCAACACGGCGACGCCCGGCAGCAAGGTATTCGCAGTACAGGAAGGCGCAATCGACGCCGGTCTCGAAATCCCCCACAACGACAGCGTGCTTGCGGACTGGACGCGCACGCGCGGCGAGCACATCGCCGAGTACGCCGACCAGCGCGAAGAGCCGCTGTACGGCGGGGACTTCGACGCAACGGACCTCCCCGAGCACTTCGATTCGCTCCGGGAGACATTGCTGGAAGGTGACATCGAACTATGAGTGCTGACAACGGATGGGAACCACGAACGCGGCTCGGCCGACAGGTAGCCGACGGCGAGATCGACTCCATGACGGAGGCGCTGAACTCCGGGCTGCCGCTGAAGGAACCCGAAATCGTCGACCAGCTGGTCCCGGACCTCGAAGACGAGGTCCTGGACATCAACATGGTCCAGCGCATGACCGACTCCGGCCGCCGCGTGAAGTTCCGCTGCGTGGTCGTCGTGGGCAACCGCGACGGCCTCGTCGGCTACGCGGAAGGGCGCGACGACCAGGTCGGTGGCGCGATTCAGAAGGCCATCGACATCGGTAAGCTCAACCTCATCGACGTCTCGCGGGGCTGTGGGTCCTGGGAGTGTGGCTGTGGGACGCCCCACACCGTCGCGCTCCGGACGACCGGCAAGGCCGGCAGCGTCGAGGTCGAACTCCAGCCCGCTCCGCGCGGGCTCGGACTGGCCGGCGGTGAGACCGTCCGGCACGTCCTGGAACTGGCCGGTATCGACGACATCTGGACGCGCTCGTCGGGCAACACGCGCACGACGGTCAACTTCGCGAAGGCGACGTTCAACGCCCTGCGAAACACCGCCGAAGCCCGCGTTCCCGAGCGCACCATGGAGAAACGAGAGGTGATCGAGTGATGCGCGCGCTCGTCCAACTTCGCGGCGAAGTGAACGTCTCTCGTGACGTCCGGGACACGCTCGAGATGCTCAACATTCACAGCGTGAACCACTGCACGTTCGTCCCCGAGACGGACGCCTACGAAGGCATGATCACGAAGGTCAACGACGTCGTCGCACACGGCCAGCCCAGCGTCGAGACGGTCGCGTTGCTGCTGCGGCGTCGCGGCGAACCGCTCGCAGACGACGCCGACGTCGGCGGGGCGGCTACCGCCGTCGGAGGCGTGGACGGAGCGGCTACCGCCGCCAGTTCGGAACGCGCCAGCGGGCGCGTGAACGACGAGTGGGTCGCCGAGAACACCGACTACGAGGACGTCGACGCGCTCGCGCAGGCGCTGGTCGACGAGGAGACGAAACTGCAGGACGTCGGGCTGGCACCGACGCTCCGTCTTCACCCGCCGCGTGGCGGCCACGACGGCATCAAGCACCCGACGAAGGAGGGCGGACAGCTCGGCAAACACGACGGTGACGCGATCGACGACCTGCTGGAGGCGATGCGATAATGACCTCGAAGAAGAAACGACAGCGCGGCTCCCGTACTCACGGCGGCGGCACCCACAAGAACCGCCGCGGTGCCGGCCACCGGGGCGGCCGCGGCAACGCCGGACGCGACAAACACGAGTTCCACAACCACCCGCCGCTGGGCAAAAGCGGGTTCAAGCGACCGGAGAAGGTTCAGGACGAGGTCGCGGAGATCGACGTCCGCGAACTCGACGAGGACGCCCCGTTGCTGGCGGCCGACGGCGTCGCCGAGGAGACTGACGACGGCTACCGAATCGACGCCCGCGACGTCGTCGACGACGGTCACGAGGTCGACGTCGTCAAGGTGCTCGGTGCGGGCCAGGTTCGCAACGAACTCGACGTCGTCGCGGACGCCTTCTCGGCGGCCGCCGCCGAGAAGATCACGGCAGCGGGCGGTACGACGGAACTGACCGAGCGCGGTCAGAAACGCGCGGAGAGCGACAGGGATACGAACGAGGAGTCCGAAGGAGACGCCTAAGCATGGGCTGGAAGGACACCGCCGGACCGATACTCACCCGCATGCCGGCCGTCAAGCGTCCGGAGGGCCACGTCCCGTTCAAGCGGAAACTGGCGTGGACGGGCGGCGTCCTGGTGTTGTATTTCTTCCTGACGAACGTCTTCCTGTTCGGCCTCGGCGCACAGGGAGGGGACCTGTTCGGACGGTTCCGGTCGATCCTCGCCGGCGGCCAGGGGACCATCCTGCAGTTGGGTATCGGTCCCATCGTCACGGCGAGCATCGTCCTGCAGTTGCTCGGTGGTGCCGACCTCCTCGGACTCGACACGCAAAACGACCCCCGCGATCAGGCCATCTACCAGGGGTTGCAGAAACTGTTAGTGGTCGTGATGATCTTCCTGACGGGCCTGCCGATGGTGTTCGCCGGGAACTTCCTGCCCGCCAGTCCACAGGTCGCCCAGCAGTTGGGGATCGGTCTCGTGGGCGTGAAGTGGCTGCTGTTCGCGCAAATTTTCGTCGGCAGCATCCTCATCCTGTTCATGGACGAGGTCATCAGCAAGTGGGGCGTCGGCAGCGGTATCGGCCTGTTCATCGTTGCCGGCATCAGCCAGAGCCTCATCGGCGGCCTGTTCACCGTTCCACAGATCGGCTCCCAGCAGATGGGAGTCATCCCGACCTGGGTCGGCATCGCCACCGGGAGCGTCGACGTCGGGCCGGTGTTGAGTCCGGGCGGCCTGCAGACGGTGCTGTTCGGGCAGGGACAGGTCGTTGCACTGTTCACGACGTTGCTCATCTTCGGCGTCGTCGTCTACGCCGAGAGCGTCCGCGTCGAGATTCCGCTGTCGAACACCCGCGTGAAAGGCGCTCGCGGGCGCTACCCCGTGAAGCTCATCTACGCCAGCGTCCTGCCGATGATCCTCGTGCGGGCGTTGCAGGCGAACATCCAGTTTCTGGGACGCATCCTGTACGCCCAACTGGGCTCGCTGCCCGCCTGGCTCGGCACCTACGCGACCAACCAGGCCGGACAGGCAATCCAGCCGACCGGCGGGTTGTTCTACTACCTCGCGCCCGTCCACAGCCCCCAGCAGTGGATGTGGTGGCTCGGCCAGACTGCAAACGAACCCTGGCAAGTGCTGTTGCGTGTCGGCATCGACCTGGCGTTCATGGTCGTTGGCGGAGCCATCTTCGCGGTCTTCTGGGTAGAGACCACCGACATGGGTCCCGACGCGACCGCCCAGCAGATCCACAGCTCCGGCATGGAGATTCCCGGCTTCCGTCGGAACGCCGGCGTCATCGAGAAGGTTCTAGAGCGGTACATCCCGCAGGTCACGGTCCTGGGCGGCGCACTGGTCGGCCTGCTGGCCGTGCTCGCGAACATGCTCGGCACCATCGGCGGTGTCTCCGGGACGGGACTGCTGCTGACGGTCTCGATCACGTACAAACTGTACGAGGAGATCGCCGAGGAGCAGCTCATGGAGATGCATCCCATGATGCGCCAG
>JBDGSB010000071.1:0-10190 GCA_042217765.1 Haloarculaceae archaeon
CACGACTGCGGCCGTTTCGTCGCCGATGGCCTCGGCCACGGCGTCGGGAGCGAGGTGGCCGTCGGCTTCCGTCTCGACGAACCGCACGTCGGCGTCGAGCAGCGACGACCGGCCGGCGTAATAGGGGTACACCGGATCGGCCAGCAGGATTTCGCGCCCTTCGAACGCGTCGAGCCCGCAGGTCATCGCCAGGTGGTTGGCCTCGCCCGTTCCGTTGGTCACGACGACTCGCTCCCGATCGACGCCGCGGCGCTGGGAAATCTCCTCGCGGAGGGCCGCCAGTCCGTCGCTGGGAGGGTACTGGAACGACGAAACGTCCTCGTCGGCGTACTCGTGCAGGCCCTCCCGGAGCGGTCCGGGCGGGTCCCAGTCGGGATTCCCGCTGACCATGTCCACCACGTCGCGGTCCGCGTTCGCGGCGTACTGCATCATCCGGAAGAACTGCGGGCGCTCGTAGTCCATACTCGCCACTCGGAGCGACGATACGTGGTACTTTCCCCGTCGATCACGGTCGACCGGCGCGGACGGCCACGGACCGGACGCGTCGCTCGTCGGCGTTTTGGTCCACACCCACGTCGCTCCCCGGCGTTTTTGGTCCACGCCCGCGTCTGTCCCTCCATGCGAGAGTTCGCCGAATCGCCGCCAATCGAGGAACGCGTCGGCGACGCGCTCCGCTCGGCGGACGCGACCGTCGCCGCCGCCGAGTCCGCAACGGGCGGGCTCGTCGGGTCGCTGCTGACGGACGTGCCCGGGTCGAGCGACTACTTCGACCGGTCGGTGGTAGCCTACTCGTACGACGCCAAGCGCGACCTGCTGGCGGTCGACCGCGAGACCCTGGACGAACACGGCGCGGTCAGCGAACCGGTCGCCCGGCAACTCGCCGCGGGCGTCCGCGACACCGCCGATACGACCTTCGGTGTCGCGACCACGGGCATCGCCGGACCGGAGGGGGGGACGGCCGACAAGCCGGTCGGAACCGTCTTCGTCGGCGTCGCCTACGCCGGCCCGTGGGGCTCCGGAACCTCCGAGACGACGGTCACTCGCCACGAGTTCGACGGGACGCGCCGCCAACTGAAAGAGCGCTTCGCCAGGTGCGCGCTCCGGGAGTTGCTCGACAACGTCCGACGGCGTCGCTGAACCGACCCGACCGCTGTCCAGTCGGTCGTGACGCCGCTGAATTCGGCGGCACAGACGTCCCCAGTCGGGTCGGCCAGCGACGCAGTCCACGCAATCGCGAGCGGAACGCTTGTGACCCGTCGGTTCGACCCCCCACAGGATGAACAAACGTGGGCACGTCCTGAACGCGGTGGTTCTCACTATCGGGCTGGGGTACGTTCTCGAACCGTCCGGCGGAATCGAGACCGTCCGCACCGTCGCGGCGGTCGCGCTGCCGGTCGTGCTGGGGGCGCTGCTGCCCGACGTCGACACCGCCTTCGGCAGGCACCGCAAGACGCTGCACAACCTCCCGCTGCTGGCCATCGTCGCGGCGTATCCGATCTACTTCGGCAACCTCCAGTACGTCTGGATCGGCGTGGTGAGCCACTACGTGCTAGACGTCCTGGGATCGACGCGGGGGCTGGCGCTGCTGTACCCGGTGCTCGACCGCGAGTACAACGTCCCCTTCGGCGTCCCCGTCGACAGCGAGTACGCCGACCCGGTGATGTACGCCGTGACCGGGTTCGAACTCGTGGTTGCGGCCGTAATCGTCTGGGAGATTCCCCAGCAAGCGCTCGCCGCGGGGATGCAGGCGCTCGGTCTTTGATTCGAGCGAGGCGAGCGAGACGAACGCGACTAACGTCACGAACGCCACGCCCCCTGCGTTCGGTCAATCGACCCGAACCGCGTCGAAACGTCCCTCGTAGGCCGGACGACCGGGATGAGTCGGCTCCATGCCGGACAGGACGACGCGGTCGAACTTCTTCGCGGAGTTCTCGTACCCGAGGTGGGCAAACTCGGCGGCACATCGCAGTCGGTGGCTCCGGCCCGGCCGATGGAACACGCGACGGGGCAGGCCGTCTCTCAACGCGGCCACTAGTTCCGCCTCGTCGGCCAGCGGTTCCTTGAAGGCCGTCCACGCTTCTCCGACGGTGCCCCGGAGATGTGCGTACGAGGAGGTGAACGCGGGCTTGCCGGTCGCTTCGACGATGTCCTGGGCCCGTCTGTTGTGACGGGGCCAGTGTTTCGGGTTGTACGCCTCGACGGCGTCGACGACGTCGGCGTAGGCGCGAACGTCGGCCTCGTCGAGGCTCACCGTGAGAAATTCGGGGTGGGGAACGAGCACCGCCGCGTCCTGGCGATCCAGTTCCGCCATTGCACCCGCTAGCGTGACGAAGTCCGGTACCGGGTCGTCGAGGCCGACCGCGAGCACGTGCTTGCGATGTCGCCAGTCGCCGGTGAACACCTCCCGGGCGGGCACGACCAGCAGGTCGTCGTCCGAATACCGGGCCGCCGTCTCGCGCACGTCCGGCAAGCGAGTGAAGTGTGGCGCGTACACCAGCGCGTCTAGACCCCGTCGTTTCGCACGCGCGACCACGCGCTCGTCGAGCACCTTTACGTGGAGGTCGACGCGAAACTGGTCGGTCACGTCCGGAATATACCCGACGGGACGGTAGTGATTTTCGCTTCGCGCACAGGAACGTTTTTCACCTCGCGTCCTCTCGGTCCGCGTAATGGCCCGCTGGGAGTGTGGTATCGACGACTGTGGCGAGCGCTTCGACCGCGTCGAGGACCTCATCGTCCACCAGTCGACCAGCCACGAACGAGCCGAGTGCAAGGTCTGCGGTGCGATCCTGCCCGACGGCTACTTCGCCGTCCGGCACGCGTTCGACGAACACAGCCGCGCGGAGTACGTCCGCGCGTACGACGCCAGCGCCTCGGAGGTCCGCCACCGGGAGAACGTCAAGGAGACCATCGAGGAGACCGCCGACATCCGCGAGGTCGTCGACCGACTCGAAGGCGGCGACGGAAGCGTTTGAGACGGAGTGGGTCGTCGTCAGACGGACGTTCGTACTCCGTTTCCGGTGGTTCGATTGCGACGGGGGAGGACATCGCCGAACGATTGAATACGACTGCCGCCCCAGGGTTTCGTATGCGGGAAGCCAGTCGGACGACGAGACAGCGGATCGCCGACCGATTGCGCGAGGAGACCATGACTGCGGGGACGCTCGCCCGGGAGTTCGACGTGACGGCCAGCGACGCGCTCGGGCACGTCCGGCACGTCGCCCGGTCGCTAGAGGCCACCGACGAGCAACTGCTGGTCGCGCCGCCGGAGTGCGAAGACTGCGGGTTCACCGACTTCGACGACCTCGTGAATCGGCCGACGCGATGTCCCGACTGCAAGAGCGAGGCCGTCGTCGAACCCGCGTTCAAGATTGCGTGACCGACGGCGTTCTGAATCGGCCGAACGACGGCGTTCTGAATCGGCCGAACGACGGCGCTCCGCCGGTCAAAAGTCGATGCGGCCCCGCGAGGAGAGGTCGTGTTCGCCGGACGGGCCCAGTTTCTCGAACTCGTAGCGGTCGTCGGTCAGGAACACGTCGCCGTCGCGGACCGTGACGTCGACTTCGGCCAGGTACGCGCCCTCGCAGGGACCGTGGGTACAGTAGCCGTCGCTCGACCGGAAGGTCGCGCCGTGTTTCTGACAGACGAGTTCGCCGTCGCGCACGAGGCCGCCCGAGCCCTTGTCGAAGCGCACGTCGGTCCAGTGCTGGCAGTAGTTCTTCCAGGCGGTGACCGACGGCTCGGCGGTGCCAGCGTCGTCTCCGGCGTCCGTCCGGATCAGAATCGCCTCTCGTAGGTCGAAGCCGTCGCGGACGGTGAAGAGCACGGTCCCGTCGGCCGGCACGTCGTCGACGGCCACGATGCGACGTCCGTCGTCCATGCCGGGGGTTCGCGGCGGCGTCGGTTGAAGCGTTCGGTACGCGACCGCCACGTGGTCGGGGCCGGTCGTCGCCCGTACGGAGTGGCGTTACTCGTAGTGCCGTCGTTCGACCAGTTCGTCGTAGAGCCGCGCGAGCAGCGTCGTGATCGGCCCGCCTCCGACCGAGACGCCGTCGACGGACGCGACGGGGCGGACCTCCCAGGTGGAGTTGGTCAGAAACGCCTCGTCGGCGTCGCGCAGGTCGTCGACGCCGTACCGTCCCGTCTCGACCGGGAAGTCCTCTCCGTCCGCGAGGTCGAGCACGACCGAGCGCGTGATCCCGGGTAGCAGCGACTGGTCGGTCGTGGGCGTCTTCAGCGTCCCGTCGTCGACGAAGAAGACGTTGCTCGTCGCGCCCTCGGTGACGTACCCGTCGAGGTCGCGCAACAGGCACTCGTCGGCCCGGTAGTCGTCGGTCGCCGCCGCCCGCAACTCCAGGCGGGCGAGGATCCCGTTGAGGTAGTTGTGCGTCTTCGCGTCGGCCGGAATCGCCCGATCGGGGACGCGCCGGGTGCGGACCGTCTGGACCGTCACCGGGCCGTCCCAGACGGGGCTCCCCTCGCGACCGCCTCTCGGCAGTTCTTCGACCGTGATTACGACGGTCGGATCGACCTCGGGGGAGGGCGTCAACTTCCCCGGCTGGACGCCTCGGGTGACCGAGACCTTGACGTACGCTTCCTGCAGGTCGTTGGCGGACAGCGTCGCGTCGACGCGCTCGCGGAGGTCCTCGGGGACGGCGTCGCCGAACCCGAGCGTCTCGGCGGTCCGCCGGAGCCGATCGCGGTGGGCGTCCCAGGCGAACGGATCGCCGCCGTAGGCTCGGAGGGTCTCGAAAGCGGCGTCGCCGTACATGAACCCTCGGTCGCGGACGCTGACGGTGGCCTCGTCGGCGGAAACGAGATCGCCGTCGACGTGGTACTGCATGGAGAGACGGCGGTTAGCGGTTCTTCGCGCGCTGAATCCAGTTGGTCAGGCGCGTCTCCGAGATGTCGGTCTCGTCGGCGAGGCGCTCGACGTCGGCGGCGGCCAGGTCCGCGACGGTCTCGACGCCGGCCTTCGAGAGCCGTTCGGCGTAGGTCGGCCCGATGCCCTTGATCGATTCCGTCGGTTCGCCACCTGCGGCCGATTCGCCACCTGCGGCCGATTCGTCACCCGCAGTCGGTTCGTCACCCGCAGCCGGCGCGTCTGTCGTGGCCGAGTCGTCGCCCGTGGCCGAGTCGTCGGTTACGACTGCTTCGTCGCCCGCGGCCGACGCGTCTACCGCGGCCGTGTCGGTCCCTTTGACGGCGTCCTCCGAGCGCGTGTCCGGTTCGTGCTCGACGCTGACGCCGACCTCGTCGGCCTCGCCGGACCGTACGCTCGCCGTGTCCGTCGTCGAGGGCGAGCCGATCCCCAGGGCGGATTTTAGCCGGTCGATGAGTCCCATACCGTCCCTTACTAACGCGCGCAACTTAACCTCTTGTCACCTGCCGGATGTGCCAGACCGGAGCGCGCCCGCTCGTGATCGGCGCCGACGCTACAGTCGGGCCCTGAGCGCCGCGTTCATCGCGTCGACGGGAGCGACCTCGTCGGTCCAGCGTTCGAACGCCTCGACGCCCTGATACAGCAGCATCCACGCGCCGTCGACGGTGGTCGCTCCGGCGGCCGCCGCGTCGCGAAGCAGCCGCGTCTCGATGGGACTGTACACCGCGTCGAGCACGGCGAGACCCCCGTGGAGCGCGTCGGCGGGCACCGGCGTCTCGTCGGACCCCATGCCGACCGACGTGGCGTTGACGAGCACGTCGGCGTCCGCAAGCAGAGCGGCCAGTTCGTCGAGTCCGTGGCCGGTCGCGTCCGGCACGTCGTCGGCGAGTCGGTGGGCCCTCTCGACGGTGCGGTTCGCGATCCGGACGGTCATGCCCGCGTCGGCGAGGCCGAACGACACCGCCCGACCGGCCCCGCCGGCCCCCACGACGACGGCAGTGCCGTCGAGGGTCACGTCGTGCTCGCGGAGGGCCCGGACCGCGCCGACGGCGTCGGTGTTGTACCCCGTCGGCGTCGCACCCGAGAAGTCGACGGTGTTGACCGCGCCGATGCGGGCCGCCAGCGGGTCGGGTTCGACGGCGTCGAGGACGTCCTGCTTGAACGGAATCGTCACGTTGAGGCCGCACACGCCGAGGGTGTCGGCGGCCGTCACGGCCGCTGCTCCCGCGTCTTTCGCTGGCTCGAAGGTGACGTAGCGTGCGTCGACGTCGAGTTCCGCGTAGGCCGCCTCGTGCATCGGCGGCGACAGCGAGTGCCCGACCGGGTTTCCGATGAGTCCGAACACGTCCATACCGATTTCTCCGGAGCCGTCGGCATAACAGTTGTCGATACTGGGAGTTCTCCACCCGGGTTCACATTCTGTGGCGTCCGTCCCGAGTCGGTAGCGTTCGACGTGACTGCGGCGTTCGACGTGACTGTGGTGTTCGCCGACGGCTCCCGAACCGCCGCTAGCCCGATCGCCCGCCCCGATTCGCAAGGGTTACCCGTCGAACGGCCGACCGTCCGGTAGTGAACCGACTCCGTCATCCCCTGGTCGCGGTCCTCGCTACGCTGGCGCTGACGGCTCCGTGGGTCGCCGTGGACCTCCTCGGCGTCTCGCTGACGACCGGGGCGACGGTCCTCGTGACCGGGCTGGCCGTGCTCGGCGCGTCGTTCCTGCTCGCGTGGGCGGCCGAGACCGCCGAGGAGGACGTCCCGCGGGCGTTCGCGCTGGCAGTGCTTGCGGTGCTTGCGGTCGCGCCGGAGTACGCCGTCGACGCCTTCTACGCCTGGAACGCCGGCACGTACGCCGGCACGGCACGCGGCGTGGAGGCGGGCAACCTCGCCGTCGCCAACATGACCGGGGCAAACCGGATCCTCATCGGCATCGGCTGGTCGGGCATCGCGCTGTTCACCGTCTATCGGGTGGCCAAAAACGACTCGAAGGACCCGTCGGTCCGCCACCGCGAGGGGTGGTTCAAGGACGCGGTCGCGCTCGATCAGGGGATCGCGACCGAAATCGCCTTCCTGTTTTTCGCGACGGTCTGGGCGTTCCTGGTGCCGATCGGCGGCGGTATCGGCGCGCTCGACTCGATCGTCCTCGTCGGCCTGTACGTGGCGTACATCATCATCGTCATTCGCGCCGGCGTCGAGACGGAAGAAGAACACGTCGGCGTCCCCGCCTACTTCCAGCGCTATCCCTTCGCCCACCGGGTCGCCGTGGTCCTCGGACTGTTCGCCTACTCCGGGCTGATGATCCTCACGGCGGTCGAACCGTTCGCGCACGGCCTCGAACACCTCGGCGTCCAGTTCGGCGTCCCGTCGTTTTTCATGATCCAGTGGATCGCACCGCTGGCCAGCGAGGCACCGGAACTCATCGTCGTCGCCTACCTCGTGAACAAGGCCCGCGCGACCGCCGGGTTCAACGCGCTCATCTCCTCGAAACTGAACCAGTGGACGCTGCTCATCGGCACGCTTGCAGTCGTTTACAGCGTCGCGCTCGGCCAGTACGGCACGCTACCGTTCGACCGGAAGCAGGCCGCCGAAATCTGGCTGACCGCCGCGCAGTCGTTGTTCGCGCTGTCCATCCTCGTCGACTTCGAAATCTCCGTCCGGGAGGCCGTGGCGCTGCTCGTGTTGTTCCTGGCGCAGGTCGTCGTCGAGTTCCTCCTTCTCAAGGTGTTCACGCAGTACGCTTACCTCAGTCACGACTTCCTGCTAGTGTTCGCGACCGTGTACGTCGTCGCCGGTCTCGCGCTGTTCTGGCACCGCCGGAAGTCGCTCGCACGCATCCTCGAACTCACCTCCGAGACGGCGCGGACCGCGATTGGACGCGGCCCTCCCGGTCCGGAACGCGCAGATTAAGGACCCGCTCTCGTTACTCGCCAGTAATGATAGCCATCGCGGTCAGCCGCGCCGACGACGCTTCGACGACCATCGGCGAGCAGTTGCTGGCACAGCGCGACTGGACGGAGTGCGACGACGACGGCCGTTCGGACGCCGACGGCGGTGGGACGGTCTTCCGGACTGACGGCTTCGAACTCCGAGAGTTCGACGACCTGCATCTCCACCTGGAGGGCGTCGCCGACGCCTTCGAGTGCGACCCGGACGTCCTCGTCTTCCCGTCGCGACACGCCGGCAACACGGACGAACTGCTGACGGCCCACTTCACGGGCAACGTCGGTCCGGCGGAACACGGCGGCCGCGACCGCGAACTCGCCGCCGCCTGTCCGAACGCCCACCGGGAGGTCGTCGCGGCGCTCCGCCGGTACGCCCCCGACGGCTACGAGGTCGGCATGGAGTGTACCCACCACGGGCCGAGTCGCGTCGGCGCGCCCTCGATGTTCGTCGAAATCGGCAGTGCCCAACCACAGTGGACTGACCCCGACGCCGGGGCGGCAGCCGCACGGGCGATCCTCGACCTCGACGGCGTCGCCGCGCGGACGGACCGAGCACTGGTCGGATTCGGCGGCGGCCACTACGTCCCCCGGTTCGAACGCGTCGTCCGCGAGACCGACTGGGCGGTCGGCCACGTCGCCTCGGACTGGGCGCTCGAGGAGATGGGCCTGCCGGACCGTCACCGCGGGGTCGTCGCGGCGGCCTTCGACGCCAGCGGGGCCGAGTACGCCCTGATCGAGGGCGACCGGCCCGACCTGGCGGCGGTCGTTTCCGACCTCGGCTACCGTGTCGTCTCCGAAACGTGGGTCCGCGAGACGAGCGGTGTCCCGCTCGACCTCGTCGACGTCGTCGAGGAGCGACTCGGTCCAGTCGCGGAGGGAACCCGCTTTGGCAGCCACGCGGCGGTCGACCCCGGAGATATCGCGGTCGAATCGCTGTCGGAGGAACTGCTGTCGGTGGCTAACGGCGTCGACGTCGACGCCGTGCGAGCGGCCGTCGCCGCGACGACGGTCGCCTACGACACGACACAGAACGGCACGCGCGCCACGGGGCGGGTCGCGGTCCCGTCCGGTGACGGTCCGGACGGGGTGATCGACGCCCTGCTCGACGTCCTCGAACGCGACTACGACGCCGTCGAACGCGACGGCGACGTCGCGGTCGTCCACGAAACCGCCTTCGACCCCTCGCTGGCCGCCGATCACGGGGTTCCGGAGGGCCCGAAGTTCGGGCGGCTCTCGGACGGACGGTCGGTCGCCGTGGACGGAAAGACGGTCACGCCCGAGGACGTACATGTCGAACGGACCCGCCACGTTCCGATTTCGGCCGGGTCGGAGCCGTAACGAACGTCTGACGCGCGGCAGACGCGAGGGGAAAAATAGTTAACGCTGAGCCACGACCCCACATTTAAATATGGACTCGATCATCGACGACGCCATGGAGGAGGCCGAGGAGGAACGAGCGGAGGCCGACGACGATCCACCGGAGCCGACGGAGCCATCGGAGACCGGCACCGCCAAGGACGTATCCACGTCGGGGCAGATGACCGACGAGGAACTGAAAAGCGTCGTCACGGACCTGGAGACGAAGATCACGGTCGTCGGCTGTGGCGGTGCCGGCGGCAACACGGTCACGCGGATGATGGAAGAGGGCATCCACGGCGCGAAACTCGTCGCCGCCAACACCGACGCCCAGCACCTGGCCGACGAGGTGAAAGCCGACACGAAGATCCTGATGGGCAAAAAGCGGACCGGCGGCCGCGGGGCCGGTTCCATCCCCAAAATCGGCGAGGAAGCCGCCCAGGAGAACATCGAGGACATCCAGCAGTCCATCGACGGCTCCGACATGGTGTTCGTCACCGCCGGCCTCGGCGGCGGCACCGGCACCGGCGCGGCCCCCGTCGTCGCCCAGGCCGCCCAGGAGGCCGGTTCGCTCACCATCTCGATCGTCACGATTCCCTTCACCGCGGAGGGCGAGCGCCGCCGCGCCAACGCCGACGCCGGCCTCGAACGCCTGCGCGCCGTCTCCGATACGGTCATCGTCGTCCCCAACGACCGCCTGCTCGACTACGCGCCCTCCATGCCGCTGCAGGACGCGTTCAAGATCTGCGACCGCGTGCTGATGCGCTCGGTCAAGGGCATGACCGAACTCATCACCAAGCCCGGCCTCGTCAACGTCGACTTCGCCGACGTCCGCACCATCATGGAGAACGGCGGCGTCGCCATGATCGGGCTGGGCGAGTCCGACAGCGAGAACAAGGCCCAGGACTCCATCCGGTCGGCACTGCGGTCGCCCCTGCTCGACGTCGAGTTCGACGGGGCCAACTCGGCGCTGGTCAACGTCGTCGGCGGCCCCGACATGTCCATCGAGGAGG
>JBDGSB010000052.1:0-10137 GCA_042217765.1 Haloarculaceae archaeon
AGGGACTGCTCTAGGTACTCCGGACAGATCGCATGGCGGCGGACGAAGCTACTGACGTCTCTCCGACAGTTCCGTGGCGGTCGGCGACGCTGTACGTCATCCTCGCGAGTTCGCTGATCGGGGTGATGGGCGTCTCGCTCGTGAGTCCGTTGCTCCCGGAGTTGCGACGGGTGTTCGCCGTTTCGGACGCGCGCATCGGGCTCGTCATGACCGCCTACACGCTCCCCGGCGTGTTCCTGACGCCGTTCGTGGGGTTGATCGCCGACCGTATCGGTCGGCGGCGCACCATCGTCCCGCTGTTGTTCGTCTTCGGCGTCGGCGGTGCAGGCATTACCCTCGCGTCGAGTTTCACCCAACTGCTGGCGCTCAGGTTGCTCCAGGGCGTCGGTGCGAGCGCCCTCGTCACGCTCGCGATTACGCTCGTCGGCGACTTCTACGACGGGGCCAGACAGAACACCGTGCTGGGCGTCAACGCGAGTACGATGGAGGCCGGGGCGGCGGCGTATCCCCTCGTCGGCGGCGTCCTGGCGACGATCCGGTGGAACGTCCCGTTCCTGTTTTTCGGCACGAGCGTGCTCGTCGGCCTGTTCGCCATCGCCGCGCTGCCCGAACCCGAGGGGCGGCGGTCGACCGACGTGCGAACGTACCTGGGTCGCCTCCGCGACGCGGCACTCGATCCGCGGGCGCTCGTGCTCTTCGGAACGATATTCGCGCTCTTTTTCGTGCTGTACGGAGCGGTCATGACCGCCGTCCCGCTGTTGCTGAGCGACGAATTCGGACTCTCGTCGGGGACGATCGGACTCGTCGTCGGGATGGTCTCGGTCTCGACCGCCGTCGTCTCCTGGAAGTACGGGTGGCTCTCGCAGCGACGAAGCGGTCCCGAACTGATCGCGCTCGGGTTCGGGATGGTCGGGGCCAGTCTGCTCGGCGTGTGGCTGTCTTCCTCCGCGGTCGCCGTCGGCGCGTCGCTGCTCGCGTTCGGAGTCGGGTTCGGCATCGTGATGCCGTCCATCGACGTGACCGTCATGTCGCTGGTCTCCAACCGACTTCGCGCGGGCGTGATGAGCCTCCGCACCAGCGTCCTCCGGTTGGGGCAGACGCTCGGACCGGTCTCGTTCACGTACGTCGCCGGAACCGCGTTCGCGTCGTCGACCGCCGGCTATCGCGTTCTCATTCTCGCCGTCGGACTGGCGAGTCTCGCGTCGGGGCTCCTCGCGTATCCGCTCGTCCGCCGACGGTGATCACGAGTCGCGGCGGGGAGATGTCATAGCCACCCGTCGGGCAGTTCGTCGCGGTGCTCTTCGACGAGACGGAGCACCGGAGCGATGTCCTCCCAGTTCGGCCCGGCGCTGATGTGAGATGGCGAATGCACCGCGAGCGAAGCGAGCGGTACGTGAGCCATCTCAGTAGAGTCGGCCGCCGTCGGGAACGTCGCTGTCGGGGCCGACCAGCACCGGGTGGCCGTCCTCGTCGGGGACGCCGACGACCAGCACCTCCGACTCGAACCCCGCGATCCGGACGGTCCCGAGGGTCGTCGCACAGAGGACCTGCCGGCCGACCAGGTCCGAGGGGTCGTAGTTGTAGCCCGTCTGGGCGGCCGATTGCACGTTCGCGGTCGGGTTCTCGTCGGCGGCCGCGTTCTCGTCGTCGGTCGGGTTCTCGTCGCCGAGGTCGATCCACAACTTCGCCATTTTCGGTTTGTCCGTCTCGGGGAACGCTTCGGCGTCGACCACCGTCCCGACTCTGAACTCGGTGTCGAAGAGGCTCTCGGTCACGTCCGACGCGAGGGGCGGCCGGGAGATAAAGCTCCCGCGGCCGTCCTGCCTCCGGGTTGATGTATTTCGGCCGCGACGCGACGCGTATTCCTTCGCTTTTTTGTGCTCTCCGGGATACGTCCACTGATATGAGCGACGCACCTGTGGACGACGACGCGTCCGACGCGCCAAACGGGTCGGACGGGGCGGGCGAGTCCGGCGAGGTCGAAACGGAGCTTTCGCGGGACATGAGCCTCTTCGACGTCACGTTCATCGGCGTCGGAGCGATGATTGGGGCCGGCGTGTTCGCGCTCACGGGATTCGCGGCCGGGCTCGCGGGCCCCGCCCTGACGGTCGCGTTCCTGTTGAACGGCTTCGTCGCGACGTTCACGGCCGTCTCCTACGCCGAACTCGGCGCGGCGTTCCCGGAGGCCGGCGGCGGCTACCTCTGGGTGAAGGAGGCGCTGGTCGACCCCAACGGCTTCTACGCCGGGTGGATGAGCTGGTTCGCCCACGCCGTCGCCTGCTCGCTGTACGCGGTCACCTTCGGGGTGTTCCTCACCGAGTTCCTCGTCTACGGCGGCGTGCTCCCGGAGGGCTTTCACCTCCTGGGGTTCATCGGTCGCGGCCTCCTCGATAAGATCCTGGCCGTGCTGATGGTGACGCTGTTCGCGTACATCAACTACCGCGGCGCGGAGGAGACCGGGAAGGCGGGCGTCGTCGTGACCCTCATCAAGGTCACCATCCTCGGCGTCTTCGTGTTCTTCGGGATTCTCGCGACGATTCACACGCCCAACTGGCCACAGAAGTTCGTCGGCGGTCCCGGTGGGTTCGCGCCCAATGGCGTCGTCGGTGTCATCGGCGCGATGGGGTTCACCTACATCGCCTTCGAGGGCTACGAGATCATCGTCCAGTCCGGCGAGGAGGTCGTCGATCCGGGGACGAACATCCCGAAGGCGGTCTTCTACTCGCTGATCATCGTGGTTCCCATCTACATCCTCGTGGCGTTCGCGTCCATCGGCGGCATCGAGGTCACCCAGCACCTCATCAATCGCCCGGGCGGCATCCCGGACACCGCCACGCCCGGTTCGATCGCCACCTGGCAGGCGCTGGGCGACCTCGGCGAACTCGGGATCATCGAGGCGGCCGGCCAGTTCGTCCCTTACGGCGTGCCCTTGCTGTTGCTCGCCGGACTCACGGCGACGATGAGCGCGCTGAACGCCACCGTCTACTCCTCCTCGCGCGTGTCCTTCGCCATGGGGCGCGACCGCGCCCTCCCGGAGTTGTTCAGCCGGATTCACCCCGACAAGCGGACGCCGCACCTGGCCATCTTCCTCTCGGCGGCCCTCATCGTCCTGATGGCCATTACCCTCCCCATCGAGGCCGTCGCCGCCTCCGCGGACATCATGTTCATCCTGCTGTTCGTGCAGGTCAACTGGACCGTCGTCAAGATGCGCAAGACCCACCCGGACCTGCCACGCACCTACGAGGTGCCGTACATGCCGTGGCCGCCGCTTCTGGGCATCGTCTTCCAGTTCCTGCTGACGCCGTTTCTGCTCTCGGCGCTCGGACTGAAGGTCGGTCTCGGCCCCGAATCCCACGGGTTCATCGCGCTGGTCACGACGGTCGTGTGGATGGCCCTCGGCATCGCCGTCTACTACGGCTACTCCCAGCGCAAGGAAGCGGAGAAACTCGAAGAAGAGACGCCGACGGTCGCGACCGAGCACGCCCCCGCCGAGGAACGGGCCGACCGCGAGCAACGGATCCTGGTCCCCATCGCCAATCCGGACAGCGTCGAGCAGTTGATGCGGACGGCACTGGACCTCGCCGAGGAACGCAACGCCGACGTCGAGGTGATGAGCGTCGTTGCCCTCCCCCAGCAGACGCCACTGTCGGAGGGACGACAGTTCGTCGGCGAGGAGCGCGCCGTCATCGATCAGGCCATCGAGTTCGCCGACGAGGAGCGCCCGGAGGTCCCCGTCAGCGGGAAGATCCGCATCGGCCACGACATCGCCGAGGCGATCTTGAACACCGTCGAACAGGACGACGCCGACATCGTCCTGATGGGGTGGCGCGGACGCGGCCGCCGCCGCGACTACGTGCTCGGCAGCAACGTCGACGAGGTCGTGACGAAGGCCCGCTGTGACGTGCTCGTCGAGCGGATCGGCCCGGTCGCCGACGAGGAGGCCGTCGGAGCGGTCGACTCCATCCTCCTGCCGACCGCCGGCGGCCCGCACGCAGCCTTCGCGGCCGAAATCGCCCGCGCCATCGCCCGTCCGAACGACGCACGGGTACACGTCATCTACGTGCGATCGGGCGCGTCCGACCGCGACGGCAAGGCCGAATCGATCCTCGAACGGACCGTCGAGGACCTCGACCGCGTCGAGACGACGACCGAAATCGTCGACGGCGACGACGTCGCGACCGCGATCGTCGAGGCGTCGGCCGACCACGACCTCACCGTCATCGGGGCCTCCCGCGAGGGCCTGTTGCAGCAACTCGTCTTCGGGGCGATCCCGGAATCCGTCGGCCAGCGGGCACGCAGCACGGTCATCATGGCGAAACGCGACCTCGGAATCACCTCGCGGCTGACGCGCTGGTTCAAGAGCCGCCGGTCGTGATTCGGCGGCGTCTCCGTTGTCGAACTGGCCGCGTCATTTCCCGGCTGCCTCGTCGTACTTGCTGGCCATGCTCTCGTCGTCGGCCTCGGTCGCCTCGACGGCGTCGAGTTCGATCTTGTCGATGAGGTTGACGAACGAGCCGGGATCGGGAACGAGAAAGATGCGGATTTGAACCTCCGAGTCGGCGTCTTTGATGTCGACCAGCGAGTCGAGAACGATCGAGAGCGCGTCCTTGCGGACGTGCGTGAGCGTCTGGCTGGCGATCGCCTCGCCGGTCGCCCGTTCGAGTTCGGGCGTCTGCATCTCGATGGTCGTGTTCAGGGTGTTGGCGATGCCGTCGATGAACCCCGACGTGGTGATGTTACAGATCTCCTGGAGGGCGCTCCGGTGGAGGCTCGTGAAGCCGTCGTCGCAGGGATTGCCGGTCGTCAGTTCGGCGATCTCCGCGCCGGTGGCCTCCGAGAAGCTCATCACGAACACGCCGTAGGGCGGTTCGGTGAGCGTGATCGTGGCCGCGAACAGCTCCCCCGTTCCCATCTCCGACGGGATGTCCGACGGCTCGACGAACGAGATGCTCTTGATGTCGACGGTGGCGTCGACGCCGGCCATCGTGCTCAGTGCCTCGGCGACGTTGCCGGCCCCGTCGTGGATGAGCCGGTTGATGAGCCGGAGTTTCCTGACGTCGATGAGAATGGGCATGTGGATGCATCCGAGGGCGACCTGTTAGCACTTTCGACCGTTCGACTGCCGGACGCTCTCGCCGCGGGCACACCGGCGGCCGCGTCGTGTGGGCAACCTTAAGAGGGGCCAGTCGTTTCGTTCGGGCATGGTAACGCCACGGGACCTCTCTTCGCACACCGTCTACCGGGCGGGCCGGGGGCTCGAAGAGGTCGCCCGGGAACTCGACGTCGACCCGGACGACCTGGTGAAACTCGCCTCCAACGAGAACCCGTTCGGTCCGAGTCCGAAGGCCGTCGCGGCCGTCCGCGAGGCCGCCGCCTGGATGCACTCCTATCCCAAGGCCGCCCATGCCGACCTCGTCTCGAAACTGGCCGACAGGTGGGACGTCGCCGACGAACAGGTCTGGCTCGCACCCAGCGGCGACGTCGCGCTCGATTACCTGTCGCGGGCGTTCATCGATCCCGGCGACGAGGTGCTGGTGCCGCGGCCGGGGTTCGCCTACTACCCCATGAGCGCCCGGTATCACCACGGCACCGTCCGGGAGTACCGCCTCCGGAAGGACGAGGACTTCGCCCAGACCGCCACTGTGGTGCTGTCGGCGTACGACGGCGAACGAATCGTCTACGTCACCACCCCCCACAATCCCACGGGCTCGGAGATGGCGCTGACCGACGTCGAGACCGTCGCCGAGGAAACCGGCGAGGAGACGCTAGTGGTCGTCGACGAGGCCTACGGCGAGTTCACCGAGGCACCTAGTGCCCGATCGCTGCTCGACGAACGCGACGACGTGGCCGTCCTCCGGACGTTCTCGAAGGCCTACGGGCTGGCAGGAGCACGACTCGGCTACGCGCTCGTTCCCGACGCCTGGGCGGACGCCTACGCCCGCGTCAACACGCCCTTCGGCGTCACCGAACTCACCTGCCGGGCCGGTCTCGCGGCGCTCGACGACGACGACCACGTCGAGACGACCGTCGAAGCCACCCGCTGGGGGCGGCAGTACGTCCGCGAGAACGCCGACGCACACGTCTGGGACAGCGGCGGCAACTTCGTCCTGATCGACGTCGGCGACGGCACCGCGGTCTTCGAGGCGATGCAACGCGAGGGCGTCATCGTCAGGGACTGCAGCAGTTTCGGCCTGCCGGAGTGCATCCGGATGACAGTCGGCACGCGCGAGCAGACGCGCCTGGCCGTCGAGACGCTCAACGAGGTGCTCGCGCGGTGACCTGCGGGCGCGAGCGCCCCGACACGAACGGAGGTGCGTCCACGTGAGAGTCGCCGTCACGGGCACGCCGGGAACGGGCAAGACCACGGCAGTCGACCTGGCGTCGGTCGATCTAGAGGTGATCCACCTCAACGACGTCATCCGTGACGAGGGATTCACCCAGGGCGTCGACGACGACCGCGGGTCGGTCGTGGCCGACGTGGCCGCGGTGAACGCGTGGCTCGGCGACCGCGACGACGTGCTGTTCGAGTCTCACCTCGCACACCGCTTCGACGCCGACCACGTCGTCGTCCTCCGGTGTGCGCCCGAGACGATCGAGCGCCGACTGCGCGACCGGGGCGAGTCCGCGGAGTCGGCCCGCGAGAACGCCGAGAGCGAGGCGCTCGATCTCATCCTCTCGGAGGCGGTCGCGGCCGTCGGCGAGGACACAGTCTACGAGATCGACACGACGGACCTGTCCCCGGAGGCGGTCGCGGCGGCCATCGAGGCCGTCGTCGCCGGCGAGCGCGAACCCAGCGCCGGCACCGTCGACTACACCGACTACCTGTAACGATGACGCTGGACCGGCTTCGACCCCTCGCGGACCGCGCGCTGGGCCCGTTCGTCACGGTGGCCAGGTGGCTCGGCCTGACGCCCGACGCCGTCAGCGTCGTCTCGCTGCTGCTCGCGTTCGCGGCTGCCGGAACGTTCTACGCTGGCGGCACGACGCCGATGTGGTACCTCGCGGGTGCCGTACTGGTGTTTCTGAACGGCTGGCTCGACCTGCTCGACGGCGCGCTCGCACGCGAACTGGCGGTCGCTTCGCCGGCCGGCGACCTGCTCGATCACGTCATCGACCGCTACGCCGACCTCCTGCTGATCGCCGGACTGGCCGCCGGCGTCAGCCGGTACGCCCTCGGACTGGCGGCCGTGACCGGCGTGTTGATGACCTCGTATCTCGGCACGCAGGCGCAGGCGGTCGGTCTCGACCGCGTCTACGGCGGCCTCCTCGGGCGCGCGGACAGGCTCGCGCTGACGGGCGTCGTCGCGGCCGTCGCCGCGTTCGCCCCGACACCGGTTCCGGGTCTCTCACAGATTGCCGCACTCTCGCCGGTCGGCTGGCTGCTGGTCGTCTTCGCCGTCGTCGGCCACGTGACCGCCGCCCAGCGGTTCTACTACGCCTACCGGGATCTGTCCTGAGATACGGTGCCAACGCCCCTCGGCTCACGTCTCGATGGCCGCCAGCGCGACCGCCGGCACCCGCCGGAGCGTGCCGTCGGTCGCCGTGTAGAGTTCGTTCCCCAGGACCTCGCCCCAGAACGAGATGTCGGTGCCTTTGGCGTAGCTCTCGCCGGTCCAGGAGCCGAGAATCTCGTTTCGACCCGGGTCGTCGAGTTCGACGGCGAACACGTCGTGTGTCTCGAACGAGACCGTGTACTCGATGGTTCCCGTGTCGTGAATCGCCTCGCCGCGGTAGTCGTCCGCGTTTCGGGCCAGCGCGTCGTACGGGAGCTGTAACGCCGCTCCCTCGATCTGCCGGACGGCTTCGGCGTCGTAGGTTCGGTACCGGAGATCGACGAACTGCCGGCTTTCCTCTGTCGGTCCCGAAAACCGCCCGTCCGTCGTCGTTTCGGCCGTGGAGGCTTCGGCCGTCGCGGGTCGCGTCGTCGCGTCGGCCGGTGTCGCGTCGGTTGCCGTTCCCGCTCGCGTGGTCGGAACGCGTTCCGTCCGGGTGGTCCGCTCGGAGGACCCCAGCGACAGACAGCCCGCTACCAGCGACGTACAGAGCGCGACCCCTTTCAGGAACCGGCGACGGTTCGTCCGTGCCACGTCTTTCTCTGTCGTCCCCATCGGTAAAAAACGCGCGGGGCAGCGGCCGCCGTCGGGTCGGGCTCCAGTCCGGAAGAGCGAGCGGTCACGACGGCCGGAGAGCGGTCCGCCGAATACGTCCAGGCGCGACTCGGAGGCGAAAAACGGGGGTGGCGCACGATTTATGAGCCGTCACGGCCAACGGGAGAGTATGGTTCAGTGTGAGATGTGCGGGACCGAGACGAACTCCCCCAACCGCATCAAAGTCGAGGGGGCGGAGCTGGACGTCTGTGACGACTGTACCGAGTTCGGTACCGAGGTGACGACCGCGGACTCCTCGTCGACCACCTCGACGAAGTACTCGACGAGTTCGTCGTCATCGTCGTCGTCGAGTTCCGGTCGCTCGGGGTCCAGTGGTGGCGGTGGCGGCTCCGGTGGCAGCTCCGGCCGTCGTCGGGACATGTTCGACGAGATGGACGAGGTGGCCCAGGACTACGACGAGCGCATCCGCTCGGCCAGGGAAGCCGCGGGGTTGAGCCAGGAGGACCTGGCCCGACAGCTCAACGAGAAGGCCAGCCTCATCCGGAAACTCGAACACGGCGACGTCCTGCCGAGCGACGACGTCCAGCGAAAGCTCGAACGCGAACTCGACATCGACCTGAGCGAAGGGGCCACGACCGAGGAGACAGAGTGGGAAGGCGGGTCCGCAAGCGGGGAGTACACGCTCGGCGACGTCGTCGAACGCAAAGACTCCTGACGGTCGGGTTCTCGAACCACCGGGCGTGTCGCGGGGACTGTCGTACCGATCAGCGCACGAGGTCCGCAACCTGGCGGGTATACTCCGCCTCGACGAACGCCGCGACGGCGAGGGCGGCCGTGACGAGGACGACCAGCACCGCCACCTCGTACAGTTCGACCCGCGACAGGGGCGTCTCGTCGTAGCCGAGCAGGTACCGGCTCACCCGGTGTGGAACGCGCAGTCCGATAGCGCCGGCGGTCAGCAGGGCGGGAAGCTCCAGGATTCCGTGCGGGACGATCAGCGCGAGGACGACGACTGGCGACGTCGCCTGCAGGGCCGCGTTGCCCACGACCCCGACCACGAGCCCGTTGAAAAACAGTCCGACGACCGTCAGCAGCCCGAGCGTGACGCTGCCGGCGAGTAGCATCGACATGGCGAGGACGTTGTTCGCGAAGATCGTCCACGTGGTGATCCGGTCGGGAAGCGGCGACTCGACGCCGGTGGCGTATCGCGCGAGCGTTTCGAGTGGAATCGCTTCGATCACGGCGACGCCGAGAACGAATCCCGCGAGAAACAGTCCCACCGCGGCCAGCAAGTGAACGCCGAACCAGCGGCGAAACCGAGCGCGCGAGTGGAGGGTGGTCAGCGAGGAGGCCATCGACGACATTTGAACTCCAGTCCTTATCGAAGCATCGACCGGCGTGGGAACGTCGACCGGCGTGGGAGCGTCGATCGTGCGACACGTCGACCGTCGTGACTCGCTACCACGGCACAGCACCCGTACGCTCCAAAAAACATATACCGGATAGGTAATTACATATCATTATAGCATGTCGCAGGCAGACAGTTTCCCCGAGTACCTCGACGTCGATTACGCCGACGGCGAGGGCGAAAACCCCGAGGACTATCCGACCCTGAACGACAAGATCGAGAAGGCCATCGAGGTGACGAAGCAGGGCCTCGAACAGTACGAGAACCCGGTCGTCATGTGGACCGGCGGCAAGGACTCGACGCTGACGCTGTACTTCGTCAAGGAGGTCGCCGACCGCTTCGACCTCGAGGTGCCGCCGGTCGTGTTCATCGACCACTACCAGCACTTCGAGGAACTCATCGACTTCTGTAAGCGGTGGGCCGACGAGTGGGACCTCGAAGTCATCTGGCCGCGAAACGAGGACGTCGGCGACTACGTCGCCGAGAACGACCTCGAACCCGGCGACGACGTTCCGGTCTCGGAACTGTCCGAGCACAACCAGCACCACGTCCGGGAGATTCTGGAATACGAGGAGGACACCTTCCCGTTCCTGCTCGACACCTACGTCGGCAACCACCTGC
>JBDGSB010000126.1:0-10012 GCA_042217765.1 Haloarculaceae archaeon
TCATGACGATGCCGCCGACGCGGTGGTCCTCGCGGATGACGATGTCGGTGAACTCGGTCATGTTCTGCATCTTCGCGCCGGCGTCGCAGGCGGCCTTGATGAGGCCGGAACACGCCTCGGGGCCGTTGGCGACGTAGAGGCCCTCGCTGTCCTGGGACTGCTTGTAGTCGACGTCGAGTTCGTCGAGGACGGATTCGGCGGGCGACCGGACCGTGACCTTGTTCATGAGGAAGCCGCCGAGCCAGAAGCCGCCGCCGAGGTAGTTGTTCTTCTCGACGACCATCGTCTTGACGCCCCGTTCGGAGAGTTCCTTCGCGGCCGTCAGCCCCGAGGGGCCGCCCCCGATGACGATGACGTCGCTGTCGCTGAAGTCCATGAACTCCTCTGTCCACTCCTGGCCGATGGCGCGGGTGACGTCGGCCTCACCCACGTCGCTGAATTGCTCGAAGTCGTCGGTCATACAACCGAGTGTTATTTTGCAGTGGTAAAAGATGTTCTGGTCGGATACGCTCGCCGGATCGGCTACGCTTCGCCGGCGAGGTCACCGCTTCGGATGGTCCGCTCTGCGGCCGCTAACGCCGCCTCGGCGTCGAACTCGGCGACGATGGCCTCCAGTTCCTCGCGGGAGGCCTCCCGCAGGTCGCGAGCGTGTCTGGTGACGTTCGGAACTGCGCGGACGACGTTGTCCACGATGGGAATCGCGGCCGCCTGGGCCGACCGCGAGAGGGGATTGAGGTCGATCACGATTTCGACTTTGCCCATGTCGGCCAGTGCCGCGGCGCGGTCGCCGTCCTCTAGGGGCACGACCACGACGTCGGCGTCGTAGATGCCGTCGGAATCGACCGTCGCGCGCTCGTGGTCGAGTCCTGGAATGTGTGCGTCTCCCCTCTGTCCCTTGACTTCCTCGGCCCCGTGTTCGCGGAGGTGGTCGGCGATGGCCGCGACGCGCTCGTCGGTCCGGTGAAAGAGGTTCACTTCGAGGTCGGCGTCGACGGCGGCTGCGAGTTCGACCAGTTCGCCGGGCACCAGCGCGGCGACGTTGCCGTTGACCGACAACACGGGGTGATCGGCCAGGAGCAATTGCGCGGCGGCGGCGCGTGCGGCGGCGTCGGCGCTCGGGATGGTCTCCTCGCCGAGCAGGTAGTCGAAGGCCTCGCCACGGCCTTCAGCGATGAGGCCCTGCGTGCTAGTGAGGCCCTTCTCGACGCCGTCCTCGATGCGGTGGCGGGTCAGCAGCGACTGGTAGCGCGGGTGCGTCTCCGGTACGTCGAACTCCTCGCCCATGGTCGCGTCTCGGCCGGGCGGTACCGAAAAGGCGTCGTTTATCGATCGAGCAGGCGGGCCCCCGCGGGGTCGACCGAACAGACGTCGGCGTCGTAGCCCGCCGCGGTCAGGCCGTCGCCGAACGCGAAGACGGTCTCGCCGAGCATGGCCATGCTCGCGGCGCCCCCGGCCTCGGCGACGTCGTCGACGACCGCGCGAACGGACGGCGAGAGCAGGTCGGCTTCCCGGGCGAACCGCCGGGAAGCGGTCATGAACGTCTCGACCGTCGGCTCGTTCACGACCGTCGAGAGCGCGCGCTCGCCGGCCGCCGTGAGCGCGCCGGTGTCGCCGGTGATGACGTCGGCCGTCGACAGGTCCCCGAGAGTGTGGTACTCGACGCGCCCGCGCGCCGGAATCCCGTCGAGGACGTTGTGGTGGGGACCGCCGGGCTCTAGCCGGAGCGGGACGCCTCCGCGATCCTGGGCAACCACGTCGCCCAGTCCGCTGCCGGCCTGCACCTCCGCGCCGTGGGCGACGGTCACGAGTTCGTTCTCCGATAGCCGCCGGTCGAAGACCTCGGTGGCCGCCAGCGCGGTCCCCAGTGCCATCGCTCCCGAGACGCCGAAACCGGCACCGAGCGGCAGGTCGCTCGTGGCGTTGACCGTCGCCGTGACCGCTAGCGCGTCGAGCACGCGTTCGACGGCCTCTATCGACGTCTCTCGCCCGTCGAGGACGACGCGCGTGTCCGCCGCCGGTTCGACGGTGACTGTCACGCCGTCCGACAGCGTTACCCCACCGCCACGTGACCCCGCCTTCGTCGGGTCGTCGTCGCGCTCGACCGTGAAAAAGCCAGTCACGTGACCGGGGACGAACGCCTGGACCGAACTCGCCATTGGGTGCGTGTCGGAGGGCGGGTGATAAAACGGTGTTGCGTGCAACCGCGCCCGGTCGAACACGTGACCGCGCCCGGTCGGTGTTGCGTGCAACCGCACCCGTTATGAGGTCGCGGCGTCTCGGTTCCGCCGTGCCCCTTCGCTTCCCGCTGGCGACGCGACGGACGCGCTGGCTGCTCGTCGGCGTCGTCGCCGGCGCCCTCCTGGTCGGGTCCGTCGTCCACCTCCCGTCGAGTCCGGGCCCCGCCGGCCCGTCGCCGGTGCCGACCGACAAACTCGAACACTTCGTCGGCTACGCCGCGCTGGCGGCGGCCGTCGGCTACGCGGTCGTCGACGCCGACCGGCCACGGTGGCGGCTGGCGGTGTTCGTCGTCGTCGCCGCCGTCGGGTACGGCCTCGCGCTCGAACTCGTCCAGGCAACGATTCCCTACCGGAGCTTCTCGCTTCTCGACCTGCTGGCCGACGGCGCTGGTGCGGGAGCGGCCGTCGCCTGCTACGCACTGATCGAGAAAGCGGGCCTCCTCGCAGTCGAGTTGCAACGGAGCGGGTGATCGGCGGATTTCCCCGGTCGTCCGCAACCCGGGGTTTCATGTGTGTATACTCTGTACCCGAGTGCAAACATGCCGACGGTGAGCGCACGACTCGACGACGAGGAGAAGGCACGACTAGAGGCGGTCGCGGACCTGCTCGAGGAAGACCGGAGCACCACGATCCGGAAGGCGCTCGCGGAGGGGCTGGCGACCCTGCGCTTTCGCGTGGCCGTCGAACGCTACCAGTCCGGCGACGTCTCCTCGCTAGAGGCGGCCCGGATCGCGGACTGTTCGGTCGCGGAGTGGCTCGAACGCGCCCGCGAGCGCAACCTCACGACGCAACTCACCGTCGAGGACCTCGAACGTGACGTCGAAGCGGCCCGGGAACTATGAGGGTCTACGTCGGCCCGACCGTGCTGTACGACCTCGGGCAGGTCGGCGAGACGGATCTGCTGGGCGTGCTCGACGGCGAGGTCGTCGTGCCCGAGGCGGTCGCCGCCGAAGTGACGGTCGAACCGGCCCGGCGGAACCTCGAACGCGCACGCGGCGACGAGGTGCTGACGATCGAACCCGTCGAGACCGACCTGACCGAACGCGCGACGTCGCTGCTGGGCGAGTCCGAACTGCTCGCCGACGGTCGCCTCGTCGAGGCCGTCCTGGCCGCCCAGACGGCCGACGAGGACGTCGGAGTCGTCTCCGCGGACCGCCGCGTCCGCGCAGTGGCCGACGGACTGGGTGCGACCGTCACAGGCACGTTCGGCGTCGTCGTCCGCGCGGCGGCCGCCGACAAGTACCTCTCGCGGACGCAGGCGAAACGCATCGTCCGCCGCCTCGATAGTCACGGCCTGCACCTGACCGGCGAACTCCGCGAGCGGGCGGTGGGTGCCGGCGACGCGTGACTGCCACCCGGGGCGGTCGCCACGATTCCTCGTATCAGGTCAGGAGCCAGGCCAGATACCCGCCGAGAGCTCCGGCACCGACCTGTAAGCCGACGCCGAGCGCGATTCCCAGGAGAGCGCCGATGAGTGCGGCCGAGCCGCGCGTGTCGTTTTGAAGGCGGGTATCGTCTGTGGACGTGTTGCGGTCGAACATGACTATCGGCGGGTTAATTGCGCCTACATTTAATTGTATCTAAACCCCCCACAACTGCGGCGTCGTTCACTCTGCGGAGGGAGTGATACCGGACGAACCGACATGCCGGCTCGTCCCATCCACGATTCGCCTTCCTCACGGACTCAGGCGTTGGCGATCGGGCGAGACTCGCGTTGCTCGACTCGCTGGCTCCCAACGCCTTCCTCACGGACTCAGGCGTTGGCGATCCCGCGGGAACAGCACGGCCTCCCGGATGTTGTCCAGGTCGAGCATGGTCATCACGAGTCGTTCGACGCCCATGCCCCAGCCGGCGTGGGGCGGCATGCCGTACTTGAACATCTTCGTGTAGTACTCGAACTGGCCGGGGTCGAGCCCCTGCTGTTCGAAGCCTGCGACGAGTCGGTCGTGGCGGTGTTCGCGCTGACCGCCCGAGACGAGTTCGAGGTCGGGGTGCATCAGGTCGAATCCGGTCGACAGTTGCTCGTCGTCCTCGCGGTCCATGATGTAGAACGGCTTGATCTCGGAGGGCCAGTCGGTGACGAAGTAGTGTTCGCCGACGGCGTCGCCGAGTGCGTGTTCGGCCTCCGTCGAGAGGTCGTCGCCGAACACCAGTTGCGCGTCGAGTTCGCCGGTGGCGTTGACCCGCTCGATCGCCTCCTCGTAGGATAGCCGGGGAAACGGCGTCTCGGGCGCCGCGAACTCGTCGGCGAGATCGAGCAGTTCGAGCTGGTTCTGGCAGTTCTCGGCGACGGCTTCGTAGGTCGAGGCGACGATGTCCTCGGCGACGTCCATCGCCTCGCCGTCGTCGCAGAACGCGCCCTCGAAGTCGATCATGGTCGCCTCGTTGAGGTGTCGCGGCGTG
This sequence comes from Haloarculaceae archaeon, assembly GCA_042217765.1. GTDB lineage: Archaea > Halobacteriota > Halobacteria > Halobacteriales > Haloarculaceae > JARUKX01. Next base: position 4,641 of record JBDGSB010000126.1, read on the forward strand.
TTGTGTTCCTCCGCGCGGAAGATGGGGCCGATCTCGAAGACCCGCTCCAGCCCGGAGCCGACCATCAGCTGCTTGAACAGCTGCGGGCTCTGGTTCATGAACGCCTCGCGGCCGAAGTAGGTGATGGGGAACAGTTCGGTCCCGCCCTCGGTCCCCGTGGCGACGATCTTCGGCGTGTTGATCTCGGTACACTGCAGGTCGTGGAACGTCTCGCGGGCGGCGTCCTGGACGACGTCGCGAATCTCGAAGATGGCCTGTACCTCGGGTTTGCGGAGGTCGAGCGTCCGGTTGTCTAGCCGCGTCGCGAGTTCGGCGTCGACCTTCCCGGAGGGATCGAGCGGCAGTTCGGGGTCGGCCTCCGCGAGCACGTCGACGGCGTCGGGGACGATCTCGACGCCGGTCGGCGCGCGTGGCTCCTCCTCGACCGCGCCCGTGACCGTGACGACGCTCTCGCGGTGGACCTCCGTCCCGCGCTCGACGAGGTCGTCGTCCATCTCGTCTTTCTCGAATTTCACCTGGATCTTCCCGGTGGTGTCCCGGAGGATGAGAAAGGCGATGCCACCGAGATCGCGAATCTCCTGGACCCAGCCGGCGACTGTGACGGTCTCGCCGGGGGCCGCGTCGGCGGTATACGTGCGGTTTCGCATACCTCTCGGTTTCCGCGGCCGGGTCTTAAACTCCGTCTTTTCGGTCACGGCTCGGCCGACGTTCGTCACGGCTCGGCCGACGTTCGTCACGGCTCGACGTACCGCCGGGCGAGTTTCTTCTCCGCTCGCCGGAGGCGTTCGGAGACGGCCTGGGCCGAGACGTCGAGTTCGGCCGCGAGTTCGTCCATCGTCGTCTCCTTCGGCACTTCGAAGAAGCCACTCGCCAGCGCCAGCGTCAGCGTCTCGTGTTGTTCGTCGGTGAGTAGATCACGGTCGTCGTCCGGCCCGCGATACACCGCCTGCAGGGCGAACTCGACGTCGGTGTCCGCACACCACGTCTGAAACGTCTGCAAGGACTCGTGGTCGGGAAACCGCATTCGCGCGTGCCACCAGCCGTCTCGCCACCGCTCGTCGAGGAGTTCTGCCCCACGTTCGACCCAGGCCGGGTAGACGACGATCTCGGTCCGATCGCTGACCTGCAGCCGATAGAGCACCTCGTCGTTTTTCTGGCTGTACCGCTCGAACTCGGAGATGGTCTCGTCGTCGGTCATCGCCCGTTCGAACGCGTCGAGGTCTGCGCCGGACGCCCAGAAGAACATGTTCGGCATCTCCGGGTCCATCGCCACTTCGTGAATGACCTCTAGTTCCACCTCCGGGACGGTCTGGAAGGTCGATTCCAGGACCATCCCCGACGACCGGAACTCGAACTCGGCGATGACGCTCATGATTCGGTGATGACGCTCACGCGTCCTTCGCGCCCGCGACGGTCTCGGTGACGGCGTCGACGCCGGCGTCGTGTACGAGGTCGCCGACCACGACCACGTCGGCGTGCGTGCCCATCTCGTAGGCGGAGTCGTAGTCGTGGATGCCCCCGCCGTAGAACAGCGTGCTCTCGGCCAGCGCGTCGCTGGCTGCCTCGACGACCGCCGGATCGCCAAGCGTTCCCGAATACTCGACGTAGACGATCTCCTGGCCGAACATCCGTTCGGCGACCTTCGCGTACGCGGCGACGTCCTGGGGCGTCTGATCGCAGTCGGCCTGGGTGAGCTGGGCGACGGACGCGTCGGGATTGAGCACGACGTACGCCTCGAGCGTCGTCTTCCCCCAGGGCAGGTCGCCGTCGAGGCGCGCCCACTCTTTGTGTGCGCCGACCGTCCAGAACAGGTCCCCGGCGTTCAGCACCGTCGGCACGAGATAGCCGTCCAGCGCCTCGTCGTCGACGACCACGGTCGGGTCGCTGGGCTCTTGATACAGCGCCACGTCGTTGTTCTGGCAAGCGTCGATGACGCGCTCCATCTTGTCGGCGGTCACGTCTAGCGTCCCGCCGACCTCGATGGCGTCGGTCCCCGTCGTACAGACGTCCTCGAACGTTTCCCCCTCGACGAGTTCCTTGTCCGGGTCGAGTTTCACGATGTGATCCCAGTCGGCCCACGGACGGTTCATACCCGCTCAATTCAAACGATTGGATAAAGTCGTGTCGAAAACGACGGACTCGGTCCCGCGTTCGTCGTGCACCGGTTCGTCCCGACTCGTAGTGTTCGTCGTGACCGTTTCCGGGTTGCTCGTCGAAGAGGTAGCGAGCCACCGAAACGGACCCGCAACAAACCATGAGACCGCTCATACATCGACCGTCGCTGCCTTCCCGTCGGGCACGTCTCGACCGAACGACAGTGCGTAGCCGAGTGCGACCATCGCCAGTCCGCCGACGACGGGCGTGACCGCAAACAGCCAGTCCGGAACGTCCCCGGTCAGTTTGCTCACTGCGAGCGGGACGTTCCAGGCGACGACGAGTCCGAGATACCCCGCGCCGGCGAGCCGAGACGAGCCGTCGGTGCGGCAAAGCGCGAGTCCTGTCGCCGCGAGTCCGAGGAAAAACAGATACCAGGCACCCAGTAACAGCGGCGCAACGAACGCGAATTGGCCCATCGCGGAGCGCACACCCCGGTGCAACACGGCCACTAGCTCCCACCCGAGAACGACGAGGTAGACGGCCGGAGCGGCCACCACGAAGCCGCGACTGAGCGCCGCCAGCAGCGGCGTTCGGCGCGCGAGCCGCGGATACAACAGGAGTACGGACGCGAACGAGAGCGCCAACCCAGCGGTGACGGGAACGCGAGCGATCAGAAGCGGTAGCAGTCCCGACACGCCGCCCGGAGCGGTCACCAGCACCGTCGCTCCGACCGCCTCGATGACGTCTAGCGCGAGCCACGCCACGCCAGCGACCAGGAACAGGTTCCCGGTCAGGTCCACCAGCGTGGTTCGCCACGTCGTGGTACTGGTCATCGTCCCGTGACATGAACGTAGGACGGTATGAAAGTGTGGGGCTTCAACCCCACGAGGGTCCGTCTGAAACCATGGCCGAATCACGGCCGCGAGACGCTATGGGACGCCGTTGTCCATCAACGTTTTCGTCCATTCTAGCTTCCAAACTCCTGGCGGGTCGAACCCATCAGAGGACGGTCCAGCTACTCTGCCGGTGCGGAGTACAACCCGAGTCCGTCAGCTACCGAATAGCGATTCGAATCACGAGCATCGACGATACGCAATTCGTCTAGTTCCGTTTGGTTTCTCCCGAACTCGGCCAGCACCCGTGTGGTGTCATCGTGTATGTCCGGTTCGTCGACGTAGGTTGAGGCGAAGAGGTACGTCAGCGACGTGAACGCCTCACGGTTGGCGGCTCCGTCCTTGCGGTCAGCGACGTAGGTTTCGAGACGCTTGCGGTCAGTCTCGTTCGTGAGAACCAGAAACTCCGTCGCGTCGTCGTCGATCAGCGACGCAGATCGGAGGTTCTCACCTTCGGCGCGGTCGAACGACCGAACCAGGTCATCTCCGTCGCTGACCGTGTGGTCCTCGCAGTGTAACCGACTGTAATACTCGTCGACAGCCCTCGACACCATGCGGACTTCACGAACGACGGGTCCGTCCGTGGTCGCGTCACGAAGTGTCGTTCGCGTGGCTTCGAGATGGGATCGGTGCCGTCGGTACGTCCGCTCCGATGGCGGTTGGCTGTCGTCTGTCGTGGCCAACCGCCAGAGCGTGACCGTGCCAGTGTCTCGCTCGAACGATCGATTGCACCGACCGGCAGCCTGTACTAACGAGGGCAACGGCGCGACGTCCCGATATACACGGTCAAAGCTGATGTCAACTCCGGCCTCGACGATCTGCGTGGCACTTACCACGAGCGACCAGGAATCGAACCGGGTATCGATGTCTTTGTCTGCGAGCCGTCGAAGAACTTCGATGAGCAACGTTCGGTCAATCGGTCGGAGCGCAGCCGTCAGCGTCCCGACTAGTATTCCGGAATCGGCATGATCGACGGAAATATCGTTCAGGAAGGCCGTCGAGAGTTCTGTTAGCGAAGGCGTGGGGTTCTCACTCCGTAAGGCTTCCAGCACGTCTCTCCCCCTGTTTGCCACGAACTCGGGAAGTGCGGCGTTAAGAGAGATGACGTCGTGGCCCCGGTCGTTCGCAATCGTCTCGACGCCACGACCGACCTCGGACGCACAGACGACAGTGTTACTGATGGCGAGGCGGGTTTCACGCTCGTTCGTGTCCGATGGGAGCAGCCGTTCGGCCGCGGTTTCGATGGGGAGCGTGTCTGACGAACTTTTGTCAGCAAGATACGCAGCCAACGAGTCATCGATCACGAACTGCACGCGCTCGTGGCTGGAGAGAAACTCGAAGTATTCGTCCGTGTCACCGATTAGCTCTGTCGCGTCGAGTTCGAGGGTATACTCATCGACGAATCCAGGCTGCGTTGCGGTCATCAACACCAGCGTCGCGTCGTACTGCTCGACGAGGACCGTTGCAAGTCGACTGACGAGGTGCCACCATCGGCGCGGGAGTACCTGTGGTTCGTCAACGATGACGACGCTGTTTTCGAGTGCGGGGAGCTTGATCGACTGGACGTTGCCCGGACCAGCGAGACTCTCGAACAACTGAACGACCGTCGTCAGGACGAGCCCTGCCTGCCAGGTTTCCCCGTACATAGCCTCAGCGCGTGACGAGAGGCGCTCCTCTCCAGCATCGAATTCGGTTCGCGTATCGGCAAGGTGGTGGTGAATCGTGTACTGTTCCGACGTCGGACTGACGCCGAACTGGTCGCGAATCTCCTCGTCGACCTGGTCGATGACCGTCGTGTACGGTAGTGCATACACGACGCGTCCGCCGGTGCGGTCGGCCCTTTCGAGCGCGGCTTCCAGGCCGGCGAACGTTTTCCCGAATCCGGTCGGGAGTGTCAGCGTGAATAACCCCGGTTCGTCGTCGTGCGTCAGCTTCTGGACTGCTTCCTCTCGTGCGGCAGTTCGGCGCTGATTCAGTTTCTCAGTGATGCCGTCCGCGTCCGTGTCGAAATCGATTTCGTCAGGTTCCGGCCGTACCAGTTTCGATGAGGGAATCCTGGCCGCGTCGAGTTTGTCCGCACAGGTCAACGTCGACCAAACTCGAAGGAGAAACGGGTAGAAACCGGTGCGGGCCCGAAAATCGAATATCGGTTGACAGTGTTCGCGGGGTTCGTCGAGCGGGATATCGCTCCAGGTCAGGGAATCCCCTGTTGCCCGACGGAGCAACGTATCGACCTGGGTGGATGCGTGTTCATCTATATCGTGCAGTTTTCCGCTGAGAACGGAGAACTGTTTCTCTCGGGTTCGAAGATCGCTCTGGAACGTGTTAATATTCGGCAGCCCGATGTGGTGGCACAGTACGGCGTGGAATCCCGCGACGGAC
>JBDGSB010000027.1:0-4715 GCA_042217765.1 Haloarculaceae archaeon
GTAGCCGTCACAGGAGATGTCCTCGACGTTGATGTCGTGTTTGATGGGGTCGATCCTGGAGTAGCCGATGAAGTCGCGCTCGAGGACGTACAGCAGTTTCTCGACCTGGTACTCGTTGAGGTCCTTGGGGTCGTCCTCGAGGATGGCCGCCTCCGGTCGGGCCTCGATACCCTCTAGTTTGCCGTCCCGTTCGTCGGTCTCGACGGCCATCCCGAGGGCGTCTTTGAGCTGGTCGACGACGCCCTTCCCGTTGCTGGCGTCGGTGTAGAGGCCGTAGCGGTCGAACAGTCGCCGCGCCTCGCGTTCGATGACCTGCGCGCGGTCTGCGTCGGTCCCCTGGACGACGACGTCGTCCTCGGAGTACTTGATCGCCGACCTGAGCTTCTTCGAACTGAACTCCCGGAGGTCGTCCTCGATGGCGTTGAGGTGCGGTTCGACGACGTAGTACTTCTTTTCGTTTTCCTTCTTGGAGTGAAAGAGGATCACGAAGGCGTGTGGCTTGTTGACCCAGTAGCGCTCGATTTCGACGAAGTGTGCCTTCTTGCGGAGCGGGACCGCCCGTTCGAGGTCGTATCGGTTGGCGACGGTGGTGTGGCCCTCTCGCGTCGAGAAGAACTCGTCCTCGTCGAGGTCCTCGTTGACGTCGACGGTCCTGGCGTCGACGACGTCCGCGAGACGGTCGGCCATCGACTCCGCCCGACTCAGTCGCCGTTCGGTCTCCTCCGGGTCGAAGCCCAGGAACTCGGCGGGGTCGAACTCGACGACTTCCCCCTGATTGATCGGTTGTGCGGACTCGCCGTCGGTGTAGTAGTACTCGCGTTTGAAGTGCTCCCAGGTGTAGACGCCCTTCGTGACCGGGACCGTCTCCGGATCGAGAAATCGCCGATGGCGCTCGTGGAGGGTCTTCGCCGCGCTGGCTCCCGCTTCGAAGTACTCCGGCAACTGCCGTGGCTCGTACCCGAGATACGCACTCCGGTCGAACCGTCCGGACTGGTGGAACTCGCGGCGGAGGTCCTTCCAGGTGTAGTCACCGACACCGAGCGGCGTTCCCCCGTCGGCCCCCCCGGACTCGACGTCGTCCGAGCCGCCGCCCCCCGTTTCGTCGATTGCCATTGTGGTTGTCTACTCTTTCATCTATTTTCAGAGATGAAAAAACCTTACGCCCCCGTCAACAGTCGGCACCGAACACCGAATTTCACCCGCTCACGAAATAAAGGCTTCGAGCCGATTCATGGCCTCTTTCAGGGCGTCCAGGCCCGTCGCGTAGGACACCCGGAGGTGGCCGTCGCCGCCCTCGCCGAAGGCGGTTCCCGGGACGGCGGCGACTCGCTGTTCCTGCAGGAGGTCCTCGGCGAAGCGTTCGCTGTCCTCGCCCGGACACTCCGGGAACGCGTAGAACGCGCCGGAAGCGGGGAAACAATCGATGCCCATCTCCTCGAAGCGCGCCAGCACGAACTGCCGGCGGCGGTCGTACTCCCTGCGCATCTCCTCGACCGCGTCGTCGCACGTTCGCAGCGCCTCGATGGCGGCGTACTGCGGCGTCGTCGGCGCGGACAGCATCGTGTACTGGTGGACGCGGTTCATCGCCGTAATCGCCTCCGGCGGGGCCAGCGCGTAGCCCAGTCGCAGGCCGGTCATCGCGTAGGTCTTCGAGAAACTGTTGAGCACGACCGTCCGTTCGCGCATCCCCGGTAGCGTCGCGATGGAGGTGTGTTCGTGTTCGTAGCTCAGTGCCGCGTACGCCTCGTCGGCGAACACTAGCAGGTCGTGCTCGCGGGCGAACGCCGCCACCTCCTGCAGTTCGTCGCCGGTCATCGTCGCGCCGGTGGGGTTGTTGGGATAGCACATCACCAGCACGTCCGCCTCGGCCGCGCCGTGCTCGTCGAGCACCCGCTCGGTGAGTTTGAACTCGTCCTCGACGCGGGTCGGCACCGCAAGCGGCTCCGCGCCGGCGAAGATGGCGTCCGGGACGTAGGAGACGTAACTCGGTTGCGCGACGGCGACGGTGTCGCCGGGATTCACGAGCGCGCGAAACGCCAGGTCGAGCCCCTCGCTGGCACCCGTCGTGACCAGGATCTCCTCGTCGGGGTCGTAGTCGAGGCCGTACCGGCGGGCAACGTCGGTGGCGATGGCCGCCCGGAGTTCGCGCTTGCCGCGGTTGGCGGTGTAGGAGGTCTTTCCCTGTTCGAGCGAGGCGATGGCGGCGTCTCTGGCGGCCCAGGGCGCGGTGAAGTCCGGTTCGCCAACCCCCAGCGAGATGATGTCGTCGTACTCCTCGGCCAGTTCGAAAAACCGCCGGATGCCAGACGGCGGCACCTGCTGGACGCGGTCGGCGGGCTTCATGGCGAGATGGACAGTCGGTCGTCGTCGTGGCCGTCGCCGAACTCGACGCCCTGTTCCTTGTAGGACTCCATGATGTAGTGGGTGACAGTCTGGGTGATTTCGGGGATGGTGGCCACCTTGTCGCTGACGAACCGCGACACCTCGCTCATGGAGTCGCCCTCGACGGTGAGCGCGAAGTCGAAGTCGCCGCTGACCAGCCGAAGCGACCGTACCTCCTGGAACTGCACGATGCGCCGTGCGATGTCCTCGTAGCGCGTCTCCCGGTCGAGCGTGACGTTCAACTCGACCATCGCGCGGACCCGTTCGGGCTCGCCCTCGATGTCGGCAGCGTCCCAGTCGACGACGGCCTGGTAGCCGCGGACGACGCCGTCTTCCTCTAGCGACGCGACGATTTCCTCGACCTCCGCGGCGTCCAGGCCGGTCTGGCGTGCGAGGTCCGCCGTCGAGTAGCGCGCGTTCTCGCGAAGCAGGTCCAGAATCTCGCGACGACTGCTCATACCAACACGCCGCCGAGAGCGGACAAAAGGTTTGCTACTGCGTCCGTCCGGCGGCAGTTCGCTCGCCAACGCGACGCCACCGGTCGAGGCCCGACCGCCGGTGTTAGCTGGATATAGGCGCTAAGCCCCCCACCTCAACGAACGCAGGGCTTCCACCCTCCGTCGGAAGCACAAGCGAGTCGGGTGGGGATACAGCGCCGTCATCGGTTTCTTTCGCTCTGTATGTCTTCTGGTTCACATACTTCCCGTGCATGCAACGACAGAACGCACAGGAGACGGGATGGGAGTTCGTGGCCACGCGGGAGGCCGCACCGGAGGTGTTCGCGGCGCTGTTGCGCCTCGACGTCGAGGACACCTACACCATGACCGAACTCGCGGAATCGGCCGACGTGCCGATGAAGACGCTGTACGTCGACGACTGGCTCGACGACCTCTGTGATCTCGGCGTCCTCGCGACCGTCGACTCCGGCGCCGTTCCGGGAAACCTTTGGCTCCCCCGCTCGTTTCCCGACTCGTCGTGTCTCGATCGTCTTCCACCAGGTCCTCGCTGGTCGTCGGTCTCGTCGGCGGTTCGCACTTCGTCAACCACATGTACTTCATGCTGTTGCCGCCGATATTCGCGTCGCTACGCGGCGAGTTCGGCGTCGGCGATCCGAAACTCGGGCTGGCGCTGGGCGTGCTGGGATTCGTCGTGACGGCGTTGCAGTTGCCCTTCGGGCACCTCTCGGACACCCGCAGTCGGACGCTCGTGCTGACGATCTCGCTGGTGTTCGGGGTCGTCGGGACGGTCCTGACCGCCACGGCCCAGAGCTACGCGTGGCTGCTGGTCGCACAGGTCGTGCTCGGGGTGGGCATCGCGGGCCACCACCCGGCGCACTACCCGTTGCTGTCGGCGGCGACCGACGCGGGCCAGCGCGGCCGCGCCTACAGCGTCCACGGGTTCACCGGCGCGCTCGGGTTCGCGGCCCCGCCGGCCATCGTCGCTGTCGGGAGTTCCATAGGCGTCGGGTGGCGGGCGTCGCTGTGGTTGATTGCCGCCATCGGCGCGGTCTACGCGGTCGTCTGCCTCGCTGCCTTCTCGCGGTACGTCGACGGCGACGTCACGCACCCGACGGTCGAACCGCGTCCCTCGACCGACGATCGCCCGCTGGCACGGCGGATCCTGACCGAACTCCGGACGTTGCTCTCTCAGCCTGCCATCCTGCTTTTGACCGTCCTGTGGTTCGTCTCCTCGATGGCCAGCTGGGGCATCCGGCAGTACACCGCGACGCTGCTGTCCGACGGGTACGGACTGTCCCTCGCCGACGCGAACCTCGTCGTCGCGGCCATGCTGGGAATCGGCGCGGTGCTCATCTTCGGCGGCGGCTGGCTGACCGACCGGTTCAGCGCCGGGCCGGTGTTGCTGGCGGGCTACGCCGCCCTCGTCGTCGTCGCCGGGACGCTCGCGTGGGGCGTCCTCCCCGCGCTCGCGGTCGTGCCCGTCGCGCTCGCGTTGTCGACGACGGTCGATAGCAGCCGACCTGCACGCGCCAGGCTGGCCGACCTGTTCTCGACGGACGACTCCGTCGGCAAGAACTTCGGGCTGTTGACCATCGGCATCTCCGGCGGCGGGGCGGTCGCTCCGCCCGTCCTCGGCGTCGTCGTCGAATCGCTGGGAATCGAAGCCGCCTTCGCGTTCATCGCCGCCACCGGCGTCGCCTCGCTCGTGCTGACGTGGGTCGTGCTCGCGCGGAACGAGCGGACGCGGACGGCCGCGCCGGCGTGAGCACTGGACGGCCGCGCCGGCGTGAGCACTGGACGGCCGCGTCAGATGAGGGGCCGTAGCGCCAGGTGAGCGGTCCGCCCGGCGTGCCCGCAGTGGAACGCCCGGCGTGC
>JBDGSB010000027.1:4815-9621 GCA_042217765.1 Haloarculaceae archaeon
CGCCCGGCGTGCCCGCAGTGGAACGCCCGGCGTGCACACAGTGGGACGCACAATCGCCCGCTTTATCTGCGTCGCGTCCCGAGATTCGCACATGGTCGCACTCGACTCCGCAACCGTGCTAGAGCGTGGCGACGCCGCGCCGGACTTCGAACTCGAAGGCACCGACGGCGAGACGTACACGCTCGCGGACTTCGCCGACGACGAGGCGCTGCTGGTCGTGTTCACCTGCAACCACTGCCCGTACGCTCAGGCGAAGTTCGACGAACTCAACGCGCTGGCCGACGAGTACGACGAGGTTGCCGTCGTCGGCATCAACCCCAACGACGCCGCGGAGTACTCCGACGACTCCATGGAACAGATGCGGGAGTTCGTCGAGGAGGGTCGCGTCCGGTACGACGCCTACCTCCGCGACGAGTCCCAGGCCGTCGCCGCGGCCTACGGCGCGACGTGTACCCCCGACCCCTTCCTCTTCGCCAACGAGAACGGCGAGTTCCGGCTGGTCTATCACGGCCGACTCGACGACGCGCTCACCCCCGACGACGAGCCCACCGACCGCGAGATGAAAGGCCACGTCGACGCCCTGCTGGCCGGCGAAGAGGTCACCGCCGAGTTCGAACCGTCCCGCGGATGCTCCATCAAGTGGAAGGAGGGCAACGAACCGGACTACTGGGACGACCTGTGAGCGACTGGTGACGAGTCCGGAACGCGTACTGCTGGGCGCGCCGAACCGGTGTCGGAGACGACCGACGGACCGTTGTCGAGGCGCACAAACGATTTCACCGTACGCCCACTAGTTCGGGGTATGGACGGGCGAGGGCTGCTCCCCGAAGACCGATCGCGGATGGGGTGGTGGGTGCTCACGCTCGGGGTCGGCCTCCTGTTTGCGGTCGTGCTCTCGTCGGTCGTGAACGCGTTCGTACTCGGGCTGTTCATCTACTACACGATGCGGCCGCTGTACCGGCGGTTGCACCGCGTGATTCGATCGCCGAGCATCGCGGCGGCCGTGACAATGTTCGGCGTCGCCGTCCCGATTCTCGTGTTGATCGTCTACGTCGGCCTCCGTGCCGTCCGCGAGATCCTCCGGGCGCAACTGGACTGGGTCGCCATCGCCGAGATTCTCTTCGGGCCGGCGCTGGCGTCGACGGTCAGAAACACCGTCGTCGCGTTGCAGCAGCAAGGGTCCGTACAGTTCGAGCCGTCGACGACGATCCAGGCGATCGCGAGAGGGACCACATTCGTCGGGCCGATCGGGAACGCGCTCGTGACGGTCTTTCTCGCGGTGGCGCTGGCGTTTTTCCTGTTGCGTGACGGCGATCGGCTCGTTGCCTGGTTCCGGACCGTCCTCGACGTTTCCGAGGGGAGTACGCTCTCGACGTACGCGTTGACGGTCGATCACGACCTGGAGTCGATCTACCTCGGGCAGGTCGCGACCGCCGTGCTCGTCGGCATCGCGAGCGTCGTCGTCTACAACGGGTTCAACGCGGTCGTCCCCGCAGCGATCACGATCCCGCTGCCGACGATGCTCGGTATTCTCACGGGAATCGCGAGCCTCATCCCCATCGTCGTGGGCAAACTCGTCTACGTGCCGCTGGTCCTCTACCTGCTGAACGTCGCGACCCGGTCGAACGCGTCGATACTCCCCGTCGTCGGGCTGTTCGTCGTCGCCTTCGTCTTCCTGGACGTCGTTCCGCAGTTGTTCGTCCGCCCGTACCTGGCCGGCCGGCAACTGCACGTCGGACTGGTAATGTTCTCCTACGTCGTCGGAACGCTCGTGTTCGGCTGGTCCGGGCTGTTTTTGGGACCGCTCTTGCTGGTCGTCGGCCTGCACCTGCTCGGCATCGTGGTGCCCGAACTTCTGCACGGCGAACCGGTCACGTCCGCCGACGTCGCCGCGGACCCCTTCGCCGTCGAACCCGAGTCCGACCAGCACGACGACGGGAGTTCCGGGGACGTCCCCGACTAACTGGCTCGATCCGCCGCCGTTGCTCGCCGGCCACCCGCGGCCGTCCGTACTGGACCGGCCGGCCGAGATCGAGGGGACGTGGATCGGTCGACGACTAACCAACGTATAAGTCGCCGCCCGGCGAAGCGCCGGGACATGACCGACGACGGCGCGTGGCCGATGATCGGGTCCGGACCGGCCCACACCGGATACGCCCCGACCGAGACCGGGCCGACGAGCAACGTGACCGAGCGGTGGGTCTTCGAGACCGACGGCGCGCGGGCGTCGGCACCCGCCGTCGTCGACGGGACGGTCTACGTCGGGGGCGGAGACGAGCACGTCTACGCGCTCGACCGCGCCGACGGGACCGAGCGGTGGACGTTCCGGACGGGGGGATTCGTGGGATCGCCGGCGGTCGTCGACGGGACGGTCTACGTCGGAAGCGGCGACGGATGCGCGTACGCGATCGACGCGACCGACGGCACGGAGCGGTGGGCCGTCGGACTCGGCAGTCCGGCGTCGGCTCCGACGGTCGTCGACGGGACGGTCTACGTCGGCACTCGGGACGGCGAGGTCTACGCGATAGACGCCGCCGAGGGGGCCGAACGCTGGCGCTTCGAGGCCGACGAGGCGGTGTCCTGGTCGCCGTCGGTGAGCAACGGCCGCGTCTACGTCGGCACGACCGGCATGGACGAGGGGACGGTCTACGCGCTAGACACCGCCGACGGCACGGTACAGTGGACGTTCGCGATGGACTCCTACGCGAAGTCGCCACCAGCGGTGAACGACGGCACCGTCTACGTCGGAAGCTTCGGACGTGTCTACGCGCTATCGACGGTCGACGGGGCCGTCGAGTGGCGTCACGAACCCGGCAGGGGCGTCAACGCGACGCCGGCAGTGGCCGACGGCCTCGCGTACGTCCCCGAGGACGAACGAGTGGTGGCACTCGACGTCGCCGACGGGAGCGAGCGGTGGGTCGTCCCGACGAACGGACGCAAGCCCTCGTCTGCGGTGGTCGCCACCGACACCGTCTACGTCGGCGTCTCGGGTGCGATGGGACCGACGCCGGGACACGTCCACGCACTCGCCGTCGACGACGGGGCCGAACGCTGGCGCTTCGACGGCGTCAACGGCGTGGAGTCGCCGGTGGCCGTCGTCGACGGGACGGTCTACGTCGGCACCGTCGACGGGTCGGTCCACGCCCTGGCCGAGTCGGCGTGATCGTCCCGAACGATCCGACGGCGGGACTTTTCCCGCCCGGGACCGATACGGAACGCATGGACGATATTCCCGTGTCCGACGCCGTTGCCCGTTTCGCCCGCGCGGTCGGTCCGGCCCCCGACGACGTGCTCGCAGAGATGGACGCCCACGCCGAGGACGTCGGCTTCCCGACGGTCGGTCCCGAGGTCGGCGGATGGCTCCGCCTGCTCGCCCGGGCGGTCGACGCCGAGCGCGCCTTCGAGTTCGGGTCCGGGTTCGGCTACTCGGCGTACTGGCTAGCCGGTGCGCTCCCGGCGGACGGCCAGGTCGTGCTGACCGAGGTCGACGCCGACGAACTCGACCTCGCCCGCGAGTACCTCGCCCGCGGCGGCTACGACGACCGGGCGGTCTTCGAACACGGCGACGCCGTCGACGTCGTCGCCGACTACGACGGTCCCTTCGACGTCGTCCTGATCGACAACGAGAAGGACCGCTACGTCGAGGCGTTCGAAGCCGTCCGGGAGGCGGTTCAGCCGGGCGGGATCGTCCTCGCGGACAACGCGATGACCGCCGGACACGTCGACTTCGAGGCGCTGCTGGCCGACGCCGACGGCGGTGATCCGGCGATGAACGACGCCACCCGCGGAATCGCCGACTACCTCGCGCGGGTCGGGGACGATCCGGACTTCGAGACGACGCTGTTGCCGCTGGGCGAGGGCGTCACCGTGAGCCTTCGACACCGATAGGCCGTCGGCCGAACGCGTCGCCGTTCCGGCGGCGACGATCGATACTGGGCCACGACGGCGACGATCGATACTGGGCCACGACGGCGACGATCGATACTGGGCCACGACGGCGACGATCGATACTGGTTCCCAACGGCGACTATCAGTCCTGCGAACTGGGCCACAAGTTATATCCGCGGACTCGCAATCAGTTCACAGTATTCGGGTCGAGTGGACCATGAGTTTGCTGATAGACATTCGGAAGTTGGGGCTGTTCAACAGGATGGCCAAGGAGGGCGGCAATCGGGTGGCGAGCCACCTCAACCAGATGACGGGGATGGACACCCGCATGGAGATCACGAAGATCAACTTCATCGACATTCCCGACATCAAGACCCACGTCGGCCACCAGGAGCAGATCGGCATCAACATCGAGATGCTCGAACAGCCGCACGGACACATCCTTTTTCTGTTCAACGCCGGTGACGCCAAACAGCTCGCCCAGGGGATGATCGGCGACATGGGCGAGACGAGCGGGCCGAACGAGGGATTCACCGACATGGAGCGGTCGGCGATCCAGGAGATCGGCAACATCATGACCAGCGGCTTCATCGACGGGTGGGCGAACGTTCTAGAGACGACCATCGACATGTCGACGCCCACCTTCACGTTCGGGCCCGGCAGCGGCATGGTCGACGACCTCGTCGGCGGCTGCGACGACGAGATGGCACTCGTGTTCGACTCGCGCGTCCACGCGCCCGAGGCCGACGTCGACCTCAAGGTCTACACGTTCCCCGAACTAGCGGAACTGGTCGACCTGATGCAGCAAATCGAGGTCTAGCTCCTCACGAGCCGCCGCCGTCGGGCGTCGACGATGGAGGCTGTAGCGTCTGTCGTCGTCGCCCGTCCGACTAGAGTCGGTCGTCGTCGCCCGTCCGA